>NZ_MLQM01000021.1:0-46302 GCF_001854525.1 Mycobacterium talmoniae | reverse complement strand
TGATGGAGTCGATACGCCGCTTGGGCGATGCCGAGAAAACTGGAAGGACCGTCGATGTCTGTGACCGCAGCTACCGATAACACCTGGGGCCCGCTGTCTGAACCGATTCACCCCGACGCCGCCGGTGCCGGTGACCCGGTTTGGAAGGACAACGCCTACCTCGCGTTCTGGGACGTCGATGCACAGGTATTCGGCACGTTGCACGTCTCGACGTCACCCAACGCGCCGAGCGCCCGCCGCGCGCGGTTCAGCATCTCCGTTGCCGGCCGTGTCGTGGAGGTCGTCGAGTCACTCGGCAACGGTTCGTTCGACAGCAACAGCATCCACTTCGGTCTGGACGGCCAGGCTCGCATCGACAACCCGAGCGTGCGCGCCGAGCTTATCAACGCCCCGCTGTTTGTCCCCGCTGACTATGCCACCACCGACCTGATCCCGCCGCTGGTGCCCGGTAAGCCGCTGCAACACTTTCAGCAGGCGTGCACCGTCGTCGGCAGCGTAACCATCGGTGACGCGACGGTGGCGATCAACGGATACGGTATGCGTGACCGCACCTGGGGTTTCCGTGATGAGTCTGCACAGTGGGTCGAATACGCCGGGCTCATCGTTGCCGACGACACGTCGTTCATCACCGCCATTAAGTTCGTCGGTACTGACGGCGCCCTCGCGATAGATGGTTTCGCCATCGACGGTGAGCATTCGGCCTCTATCACCGGTGCGACTTTCGCGCGTAATGCTGCCGCACAGTACCTGCGGGCCCGGCTGGAGCTCTCCGACGGCACCACACGAACGGTGTCGTTGCAAGACCGCCAGGCAGGATTCTGGGTGCCCATGGGCCCGGCCGAAACCGAAGGCCCGGCGTTTGGGACCTATGACGACTTCATGACGCTGGAGAGCGATGGCCGCACCGTCGGTGGCCTCTTCGAGCAGGGCATCATCCACCGGGCTGCCTAGCCACGCCCCCGAACACAAGGGTTCATCATGATGAACGATCTTCAGGTTCTGCAGGCGGCGCGGCTCAAGGGGCGCGCTACCGACGCCGATCTCACCGCCGCAGCGGGGATCTCCGACAGCGATGTGGCGACGTTGCTGCAGTCGCTGATCGACGCAGGCGAACTGGACCGTGCGGGTTCACGTCTCAAGCTCACCGCCGTCGGTCGCGCCCGACTCGAGACGCTGCTGGCCAGTGAGCGCGCCGAGCTCGACCCTGAGGTGCTCCAGGAGCATTACCAGGAATTCGACGTGATCAACGCGGAATTCAAGCAGTTGGTCACCGACTGGCAGCTCATCGACGGTGTGCGCCCCAACGACCACAGCGACGCCGACTATGACGCGGACATCGTTAAAAGGCTCGTCGACCTGCATGAACGCTTCGCGCCACTATTGGGCCGGCTTGTGCAGCTGGTGCCTCGGCTCAGCCCATACCCAGCCCGGTTCGGCTCGGCGCTGGAGAAGTTGGCGGCCGGAGAACGCAAGTGGTTCGCGCTGCCGCTCATCGACAGCTACCACACGGTCTGGTTCGAACTGCATGAGGAGCTGATCGGTGTTGCGGGCCTAACCCGTGCCGACGAAGCCGCGGCCGGGCGGGCCGAATGACATCCGAGGCGCTCGATCCCGCACCGCTCCTCACCCTGGACGGCAGCACCCCGGCGGGCCGGGAGCTGCTCGGCGGCAAGGCCTGGAGTATCCATCGGATGATGGCCCTGGGAATCCCGGTACCGCCGGCCTTTGTCATCACGACCGAGGTCTGCAGGCGCTATTACGCCGCGGACGAGACGCTGCCGGAAGATGTCTGGCAGCGCGTGCCGGACGCGATCGCAGAACTGGAGAGTGCAACGGGGCGGCGGTTCGGTGGATCGGCCAGCCCCCTGCTGGTGTCGGTTCGCTCGGGTGCCGCGACGAGCATGCCCGGAATGATGGACACCATCTTGAACCTCGGTGTGACCGCCGATGTCGAACGGGCCATCGCCGAGGAGAGCGGTGACGCTGCATACGCAGCCGATACCCGTCGCCGCTTCCTCGAACAGTTCGAGAAGGTCGTCGGATGTCCGGCGCCGTCCGATCCCTGGGAGCAGCTGCGACTCGCGGTGGTCGCCGTACTCGAGTCGTGGAACTCCAAGCGCGCCAAGAGTTATCGGGCAAGACGGGGGCTCTCGCACGATGGCGGTACCGCGGTCACGGTGCAGGCGATGGTGTTCGGAAACCTCGATGATCGCTCAGGTACCGGCGTATTGTTCTCCCGTGATCCGCTCACCGGGGCGGCGGAGGCCTACGGTGAATGGCTGCCTCGTGGTCAGGGTGAGGATGTCGTCTCGGGGCGTGCCGACGCACTGCCGCTGGATCGTCTGGCCGCGACGATGCCGGAGGTCCACGCCGAGCTGATGGAGGCTACCGCACGCCTCGAGTCAGACAGCAGAGACGTGCAGGACATCGAATTCACCGTCGAGAGCGGCACTTTGTGGCTGCTGCAGGCGCGGGACGCCAAACGGTCGCCCCAGGCTGCCGTTCGGCATGCCGTGCTACTGCAGCGCGAGGGCATCATCACAACCGTCGAGGCGCTCGACCGTGTGAACCCCGATCACGTCCGCGCTCTGCTTGCACCGCATCTCGACCCGACCGCCGTTCGTAGCGCCACGCCGATCGCCGCCGGCAAACCGGCCTGCCCAGGCGTTGCCACCGGAGTCGTGGTGACCAATGCCGATGAGGCCGAGGAACGCGCCGACGGGGGCGAGGCGGTCATCCTGGCGCGTCCCACCACTGATCCCGACGACGTCGCGGCGATGTCGGTCGCAGCGGCGGTCCTGACCGAGTTGGGTGGCTCGACGTCGCATGCCGCCGTCGTCTGTCGTGAGATGGCGGTGCCCTGTGTGGTCGGCTGTGGCACCGGGAACCTCATGGCGCTCGCCGGTCGGACCGTCACCGTCGACGCGACCGCCGGAACGATCTTCCCGGGGGAGGTGCGGGTCCTGGCAGCCACCGTAGCGGACGACCTCGATCTTGCGTTGCTCACCGCATGGGCACGTGAAGAGCAGGGGCCCGCCGCCCAGGGCTCGCTTCCTGAGCTGCTGCAGCGCCGCAACGAGGCAGCGCGCCGATGAGCCGGTGCGTCAGCGAGTCTCGGCGCCCCGGCTGCGTTTGAGGCGCTGGTAGTTGTCCCACCAGACCTCCTGGTAGGTGCAGTGTGTCACCCGGCCGTGCTCGTCCTCCCAGCGGAAGACGCTGTCGGCAAACCCGATGTTCGGCCAGGAGTGCATTGGGGACACGGCCAGTGCGCGGCCCTCGAAACGTGAACGGGCACCGGAGGAATCGACGATCTCAAGCTGCTGCCGGCTGGCAGTCCCGAGGACCGGGTGGCGTTCAATGACCCGGCGGCGGACCTCGGTGATCCGACAAACCGTACCTTTCAATAATCTAACGTGGGTTATATTCTTGTCGACATGAGGCTGCGCGGAACTCTGCAGGCGTTACGCGGGTTCGACGCATGACGGCGGGCACCGGGTCCGTGTGGCGGGTCCGAACGGGCGACAACCCGTTTGATGTCGACCCGGCCGTGGACCTGTTGTGTGCGGTCCCCGAGGGTATTCCCGGCTGGAGTGAGACGATGTTTTTCCACGTCTGGTCGCCAGCGGAGAACGTCGGCATCTTCATTCACATTAGGACGGTGGCTCGGCGATCTCGACCTCTGGTGGGCGCAGGTGATTGCGCTGTTGCCCGACGGTGTATTACTCGTGAATCGGTCGTGGGGTCGGGCGGGCGATGAGCGTGGACCGGCGACCGGGAATCTTCGCGTCGCATGTCTGGAACCGCTGCGGCGCTGGCGGCTCACCTTCGACGGTGCCGGAGCGATGACCGATCTGGGTTCGATGGCGGTGGCGCCGGTGGGCGCGGGGACGGCGCGGGATTTCGGCTTCGAGGTCGAACTCGAGGCGGCAGCCCCGGTTTGGGATCTACACGCGGCGCTCGGCATTGACGGTCTGAACTGGGTCAACGGTTTGGTCAACTGGCGGCTGGACGGTCGGGTCGACCATCGCACCTACGCGTTTCAGGAGGCGGGACGGTGCGAGACCGGCGGGGACGTACGGGTGACAGGGCTGGAGAGCTACGTCAGCCATGAGCCGCGGCAGCTTCAGATCACGCTCGGCCGAGCCGCCGGATCGGTGCACACGATGGATGCCGAGTGGTTGCACGGCTATACACTCACCTTGCTCGAGCCCAACGAAAACATCAACGGCGTCGATATTTCCGTTCAGCAGGGCCCGCTGATCATCACTCAGGGTACGGTCCGGGTGGTGGCGTCAGACGGTGAGGTCGGCTACGGCGTCATCGAGCGGGACTACCGCCCCTCGATGCTGCCCTCGCCGGAAGAACGTTGAGATGACCGGGGTGGCGACGACCGTATCCCCAGGTGTGTACCACCGAATGAGAAGAGATGGGGTAGCGGCACATGCTTGACGACCTCGAGATGAGTCCGGCTGCACGCGAGAAAAACCCGATCCACGCGGGCATGTGCGATCCGTCGGTGGGATGGTCCACCACGAATGCCAGCGAGGCGCTGCCCGGGGTGGTGACCCCGCTGACCTGGTCGATTTTCGGCGACGGCGTCGAGCGGTCCATGCGCGGTGCCTTCGCCGACATGGGGGTCCTGCGAGAGTCCGAATGTGTGCCGCCTGCACGTACCGAGCAGCGGTTGTGGGATCTGTGGTACGGCCGTGCGGCGGGGAACCTGAACACGTTTCGGTTCGTCGGCGACCGTACCCCGGGTACCAGTGGTGACGCGGTTGAGGAACAGATCTTCGGCCGAGTGCGGCCGGGCGTGACATCGAAGAAGGTCTATTCGCGCTATCCGATCGTGGCGGTCAAGATGCCCTACAGCGCATTGCGCTGTCAGGCACGGCTCCGCGAGGCCACCGCCACCATCTACCCGTGGTGGCAGCGCTCGGTCGGCGGTGGCCGACCGACCGAGCTTGCCCAGGCCCAAGCCTTGTTGCGTGAGGCGGTCCAGAACTTCGAGCGGGTCATGCGGCCGCACACCCTGGCAGCGATGCTATGCCAAGCGCTCTATGACCAGGTCCGTGCCGCCGCGGAGCGGGCGCACCGCCCCGGGCTGGAGATTTCCCTGGTTACCGGATATGGCGATATGGCGGAAACTGTCGTGGTGGGCGATCTCTGGGCGGTATCACGAAACCGCCTGTCGGTCGAGGAATTCGTAACGCGACACGGGTTTCACGGCCCCAACGAGGGCGAGCTCTCCGCGCGCGTGTGGCGGCTTGACCAGGCGCCGCTGGAACGTCTCGTGGCCGCCTACCGCGAGATGCCCGACGAACGCGATCCACACCGCGTCGTCGCCGAGCGTGGCGACGAGCGCCGTCGGGCCGAGGCCGAGCTGATGCGTGCCTTGCCGTCGTGGCAACGTCCCCCGACACGGGTCCTGTTGGACATCGCAGCCAACCTCATCCCGCTGCGGGGGATCGGTAAAGCGTCGTTTCTGCAGTGCCTCGACGTTGCGCGCGTTGCCGCGCGCGTCTGCGGCGAGGTGCTGACGCGGTCGGGTGCCTTTGCCGTTCCCGAGGACGCATTCTGGCTCACGGTCGATGAACTCACCGGGGCGCCGGCACCGGACGTGGACGCCCTGATCGCAACCCGGCGTGCAGTGACCGACGAATACCGCAGGGTGGGCGTACCCGAGGTGTGGCAGGGCACACCCCGGCCGTTCGTCCTGGCCGCAACGGCCGATCGGATCGACGGCGAGATCAGCGGTGCGGCAGTGTCTCCCGGAGTCGTGGAAGGCACTGCGCGACTCATCCTCGATCCCGAGGCCGACGAGGAGCTCAAGCCGGGTGAGATCTTGGTGTGTCGGACCACGGACCCAAGTTGGGCGTCGCTGATGATGGTGGCCTCGGCGCTGGTGATCGACATCGGCGGAGCGATCTCGCACGGTGCGATTGTTGCCCGCGAGCTCGGAATCCCCTGCGTGATCGGTACGCGCACCGGTACCCAGATCCTGCGCACGGGGGACCGAATCCGCGTCGACGGCGAGCGTGGTGCGGTGGAAATCCTCGCGCCAGCCGCACCCTGAAGGGTGTTGGGGTTTTCCCGAAAATGTGGATACGGTTGGCATCGGCTGCAATCAGCTCCGCGTTCCCTGGCCAGGTTTGCCGGTAGCGGCATTCGCGCTTGAATATTGACTTAGCTCCCCAGCGAATCATGTCCGTCACGTTCGCGGCGCGCCTTCCACCGAATGTGAGAACGCCTGTTAAGTGTTCGTTCGTCACACCCTTCGGACGGCGAGGGAAGTGCGATTGGAAGCGGGCGTCGCGGTTCTCGGTGCGGAAGATCCGACACAACGGTGGTCGTGTATAGCCATTGGAGGTATACTAGTAGACATGCCGAGTCAAAGGCCTGCCTCGACGGAGGCTCAGGTGTCCGGCGACGAGGAAGACCGATTACGGAGTTGACCCATGCCCAAGAAGTCCGAGTGCGGGCTCGAAGCGCCCCACGACCCGCCAGCCGACGTGCCGCTGTGGAGCGAGAACTTCGCCTGGTTGTGCCACGACGCGGAAACGGGAGCGGGAATTCTGCTGCACCTTGGGCGGATGCCGCACCGTCAGTCGCTATGGCGCAGCACCGTCGTCGCGTACCTTCCGGATGGCCAGCTCGTGGTGTCGAAAGCGGTCACGCCCAGCCCGGGCAGTGCGTTGGGTACCGGTAACCTCACCCTGACCTGCCGCGAGCCGATGCGCGAGTGGTCACTGCGATTTGTCGGGGTTGGCCGGCCGACCAGCCGGACAGCGCTAGGGCAGGGGCGGCTCGTGGACGCCGAAGTTGTGCCGCTCGAGATCGATTTGACGTTTACTGGGCTGACGCCGGTGTGGGACCTCGGCGCGATGGAGAGCCTCGGTGACACCCATTACGAACAACACGGGCGGTTCACTGGCACCATCACGGCCGCAGACCGTCGGCACGGTATCGACGCCAGCGGTTATCGCGACCACACCACCGGCAAGAGAGACCTCACCGGGCTCGGCGGTCACGTCTGGACGCACGCACTGTTCCCGAGCGGCCGGGCGTTTTGCGCATTCCGCGCGTTCGCCCCGGACGGCACGGTCGTGCTCAATGACGGCATCCTCATCGAGGGCGACCAGCTCACACCGGTCAGCCCTGTCGACGTCCCTGTTCTCACCGATCCGCTCGGCGGGCCGGAATCAGGCGCGATCACCCTGGAGGGGCACAATCCGATCACCGCGACCGTGCTGCACAGCGTGCCGATCAGCCTCGGTGAGCCGAACGACTTCTACCTCGGGTACGACGCCGACCTCGGGCGCAAGGTCATGGTCGATTGCCCCGCGCGATTCGAGTGGAACGGTGAGACGACCTTCGGTTGGCTAGAACGTAGTGCCATCCTGCCGTGATGAGCACGATCGAGACCTGCACGGCGGTGGAGAACAGATGAACCCAAGTGAGAATTTCGTAGACCCCGTCGACCACACCAACTGCGACCCGGCGGTGGCGTGGACGTCTGGCAACGTAGCGGAAGCCTTCCCCGGGGTGTGTACGCCGCTGGGCTTCAGCTTCATGCACGCCCCGGTCGAGCTCGCTCTGCGCGGCGCCTTCCGCGATATCGGGGTGCTGACCGACGCCCAGCTCGTCGTCCCGGAGCTGGTCGAGGAGCAGTTCTGGTCGGTGTTCGCGGGGCGGGCCGCCGCAAACATGGACCAGTTCCGCGCGCTGGCCGATCTCACCCCGGGCACGTCGGCGACCGCGGTGGAGAACCAGCTGTTCGGCTACGTCCGCGCCGGCATCGTGGACAACAACAGCTATCGGCGGTACCCGGTGATCGCCGTGCGGGCGCCACTGCTGATCGCCAGGTTGAGCCGGGCTCACGATGCGTACTTCGCGGAGGTGCGGCAGTGGTGGCAGACCGTCGTGCGACGCGTCGCGACCGCCGGCCAGGCGGAGTGTCTGGACATGCTCGAGGTGACCCAGGAACGATTCGGCCACATGATGCGGCTGCATTTCCTGGCCACATTCGTCGGCAATGGCCTCGCCGACCGGTTGGCGGCTCTGGTCGCCCAGCATGGCGAGCTGGGGCTGGAGGCCAAGCTGCTCTCCGGGGTGGGGTCCGAGGAGGCCGACGTCGCGGAGGATCTCTGGGAGCTGGCACACGGCGGACTCGACCTGCAGGTTTTTGTGGACCGGCACGGCTACCACGGCCCGCAGGAGGGCCAGATCGACAGTGTTTCGTGGCGTGAGAGCCCCCAGCTGCTGGCGTCCCGTCTTGCCGAGTACCGCGCCATGGGACGCGATAGCGCCCGAGCACCCCAGCAGCGTGCTCGTCAGCGGCGGCAGGAACGGGAGGCCGCCGAACGGTTGGTCAGGGAACGTCTGCGGTGGACATCCCGGGTCCAGCTGCGACCGCTGGTCAAGGCGGCGAGCCGGTTCCTCGCGCTGCGCGAGCAGGGCAAGGCCGGCTACCTGATGATGTTCGACGCTGCCCGGGCGTGCGCCAGACGCCTCGGCGACCTGAAACAGGCCGACGGGCTGCTGGACCGCGCCGACGACGTCTTTTTCGTGACCTACTCTGAGCTGAAAGCGGGGCCGCCGCCCGCTGGCCGGGCGCACATTTCGGAGCGCCGGGCCCGGCACGAGCTGCGCCAGAATCAGCGACTGCCCGAGTCCTGGGTCGGGGTGCCAGAGCCGATCCCGCTGGGCGGCCCCACCGGCAGCGGCGCCGAGGCCGGAACGGTGATCACCGGTGTCGGGGCCTGCAACGGAGTTGTCGAGGGGCGCGCCCGCGTGATCACCGACCCGGACGAGATCGACCTGGACGAGGGCGACATCCTGGTTTGCGAGGCCACCGACCCTAGCTGGATCTCGTTGTTCATGGTCGCCTCCGGTGTGGTTACCGACCTCGGCGGAATGCTCAGCCACGGCGCCATCGTGGCCAGGGAGATGGGAATCCCGGCCGTGGTGGGTACCCGGACCGGGAGCCGGACCATCGCTGATGGCCAGCGCGTGCGGCTGGACGGGGACAACGGCACCGTCGAAGTCCTGGGCGGAGTGGAGTGACGGCCTGTGGGGACCGAGGGGCTTCGTAGACTGCCGCACTGTGATCCAGAATCGCGCATTGTCGATGAAGCCCCCATCGCAGCTTGACCCCGGACACCTCACGCTGGTCCGCTGTGCGCTCTGGAACGGTCCCGAGTTCGGTGCCGAGTGCGTCGGGGCAGCAGGAGGCACGACTTCGTGAGCGCCCCGTATCGTCCGAGCGGCATAGCAGCGGGGCTGTCCCCCGATCAGGTGGTCGAGGCGGCGCTCGAGCACATCGAACGTCACGGGTACGAAACCCTCACGATGCGCAAGCTCGCTACTGAGCTGCACGTCTCGCCCATGACGATCTACCGCCATGTGGCGGATAAACGCGCACTATTGAGTCAAGTCGCCGACCATTACTTCGATGAGCTCCGTGTCCCGTCCGTCATGGCCGATTGGCAAGACTATTTGGGCGAATGGTTCGACGCGCTGCACACCTTGATGCTCCGCCGTCCGGTGCTGGCCCACGTCATGGCTGAGCAGCCACTCGACGGGCCCGTGGCCTGGAAAGCCGCCGACCACGTCATCGGGGTTCTCGCCGATAACAGGTTCACGCCGGCAGAAGCCGGGGAACTGTTCACCGCGCTGCTCAGCTACACAATCGGGTTCACCCAGCTGCGTCGCGGACGGTCGGCTGACGACTCTTCGATCCAAGCGGCTGATCGCGATCAATTGCGCGCTGAGTTTCCGCATCTGGCCGAAGCAGTTGAGAGCTACGGCAGATGGCTGTCCAGGCCGTCGTTCGCCCACGGGGTGCGATTGTTGATCGAGGCCTGGACGGCCGAGCGAGGCGCGTCACCGTCGATCCCGTAGTTCTTTGCGGATGGGTTGCCGAATCTCGCACCGTTTCAAGGGATCGAAGCCCGGCTGACCGGCCCTTCCGGGAGCAATGATCAGAACCTGTGGATGGGTCTCGGCGAGTGGTGTAGGAAAGGGCGGTTTCTCACACTTGGCGACGAAGCTAATCACATTGACTTCGTTATGATCTCGATTTCCAGTCCAGACAAACGTCAACCGCCCGTAGTCGACACCCGCCCGAGCCTGGACCCGTAGAATACCTGCATCGGCAAGTCTCGGCCTCCCTGCAATTCTTCAAAGTCAGGATGCCCAGCGCCCTGGTCTCCAACGAAGGGGAAACTGATGCTTGGAATCGCCCGCTTGTCGACGCCGAAAATCACGCATGACTACGTCACCGGACTGATCCGCCGTCAAGCTACTCATGCGATAACCCACCGATCTTCCAACAGGCCAATCCAGCAGAACTCGGCATCCCACATTGAACAAAGAGCAACAAATGCCGGGTCACAGCGGTTCGGTGCCAGCGTTCTCCCAGCACGATTCATCAGTCGAAATCCTCACGCCCCCACCGAGATCAGGCTCAGGGGCGTTACCGGGCCACCGTCCCGCTATCCCAGATGGCTCCTCGTATAGGGGTCCTCCGGTCGTCTACGTCCGCCTCAGTGGCCTTTGGCCAGGTCGCGCAGCACGGTTTGAGCGGCGAGTTTTCCGGGCAGCGCGCAGACCCCTCCGACTGGATGAGTGCCTGCGCCGCTCAGGTATAGGCCGTCGACGGGAATGCGGTAACCGCCAAGCCCCGGTGCAGGCTTGAGAGGCCCGAAGCGGGTGATCAGCGGATCGACGTGGTAGACGTTGCCCGCCGGGGCGTTGAAGCGCTTCTCGATGTCGGGTCCGCCGAGCACGGCGCGGTCGACCTCCAGGCTATCGAGCCCCTCATAGTACTGAGCCGTGTCACGCAGGACGGCGTCACCGACCTTGTCCCGCACGTCCTCCCACGGGACCTCTGGAGTCACCGGGATCACGCCGGACCACAGCCAAAGGTTGCTGGAACCGGCTGGCGCCTGGGTGGGGTCGACCGCGGAGGGAATGATGGCGCAACTGACCGGTACCGGGTCGGGCCATTGGCCACGCACGACTGCGTTCCAGGCGGCGTCTTGTTCCTCCAGGGTGTGCCAGGCGATCAAGTACTTGCGCAGGTCCAGGCCGTCGTTGCGCCACGCTTCGTGGCGGCGCATCGAAACCTCGCCGTTGAGAGCAACATTGATCTTCAGCGACGTGGCGTGGGTCTTGCGGATCGGGATGTCCCTGGCTCGCGCAGACATCTTGAAGTCGAGCACCCCTTCGGGGAGCAGCTCGTTGAGTGTCACCACCGGATTGCAGGTGGTGAGCACACCCTTGCGTGCCCGGATCGTCTGGCCGGAATCGAGGAGTACCCCGGTAACTCGATTGCCGGACATGACGAGTTCGCTCACCCGGCTGTTGGTGTGGACCGTGCCGCCCAGCGCGGTCAGGCAGCGATGCAATGCGGCGGGGAGCGCTCCGGTGCCACCGATCGGCATGGCATTGGAGACCCGTTGCACCACACCGAGGTAGATCATCGCCCATGCGGTCATGTCGAGGCGCATCTGGGAGAACGCCGCCATCGCAGCCAGCGCGCCCTTGGGCAGTTCTGACTCGAAGGTCTCCTCGAGGAACTCGGTGTGGGACGCGGTGGCGAAGTGCCGCAGCGACCACAGCTGCTTGGGGTGTCGGGCTGCCCGAGCCACGGCACGACCCATCTCCTTATTCCACGGCCGCAATGGATGGGACTTCATGTAGGCGACCACCAGGTCCATCGCGGGGTCGAGCGCGTTGGCCAGGTCGAGCCAGGCCCGAGCGTCCTTCGGGGAGAAGCGACGAAGCTCATCGGCGGTGCGGCTGGCGTCCTTCCAGATCGCCAACGAGCTGCCGTCGGGTGCTAGCTGGACGTGTGCCGGGTCGACCGAGATTTGGCGCAGGCCGTATTTGTGCAACTCCAGTTCCTCGGCGACACCGGAGAGTCGGAAGATGCCCGTGAGTTGGATTGCACCTTCGTTGAAGAAATGACCCGGAGCGCTGGGCAGTGTGGCGTTGGTTGATGTCATCCCACCGACGGTGGGGGATGCCTCCACAACGGTTACCTGGTGTCCCTCGCGTGCCAGGTAACAACCCGCCGTCAGACCGTTGTGGCCTGCTCCGACGATTACGAAGTCAGTCTCGCGGGGGAGGGGCGTGACTGCCGGTGTCTCAGTCTCCATGGGTCGATCATGGCGAAACTCGATTCATAAATCAAGAATAATTTTTGCTTCAGATGCGATACTTCGATCATGAACGCACCAGCCGGACCGATGGGCCGCCGTGCCCGCCGCAAAGCCGAGGCCAAACGTCGGTTGCTGTCGGCGGCTCGGCAGGCGATCGCCCAATCCGGCATCGTGGGGGTGCGGATCAGCGACGTGACCGCGCTCGCCGATCTGGGCTTTGGCACCTTCTATAGCTATTTCGAGTCCAAGGAAGCCCTCGTCGATGCGGTTGCCGAGGAGGTACTTTCCGGGCTGGGAGCCACGATCGGCGGCGCGGCGTTGGAGTTCGAGGACCCCGCCGAGGCCGCCTCGGCGTCGTATCGCAGATTCCTCCGGTTCGGTCGCGACCAACCGGAGTTCGCCAAGATCATCGTCGAACTCGACCGCGCCAACGACATGTTCGAAGATGTCGTCAGGCCGTGGGCGCGCGAGACCCTCGAACGCGGCCAGCGGCTGGGGCGTTTCGATATCCCGAACGTCGAACTGTGCTTGACCTCCGTCGCGGCCTCAGCCCTCGCGGTGATCAGCGGGATCCTCAGCGGCCACATCGCGGCGGGGCCCGATACGGAATCGAGCGGAGCCGAGATGATGTTGCGGGCGTTCGGTGTCGACCGGGCCGCTGCCCACCGAATCGCATACCGGGAACTGCCGGCTCTGGGGTCGATGGGCTCCGACGGACCGGCCGGTGAGCCAAGCGGCAACTGACCTGCGCGCGAGTGGTCTGTCCGCGGTGTCGACTCGGCGACTTGCCGGCGTTCCGCGCGCTGCGCGACGTGTGTCGAAGCCTCAGATCCCGCGCGAAGCCCGGCGAGATCCATCGTGGATGAATAAAGATTCAATATTGATGTTTTGCTCATGCCGCTGTACCGTCAGTGCGCAGCCAGGCCGAGAGCCATCGGCCATGAGGTGCCTACCGCCGTCGAGGGGGCGCGCGGAATCAACGTCGGATGTGAGGATCGACCGTGACATCTTCGGTGAGCGTGCTGGCCGCAACGCCAATTCCCGAACACCCGGGGACCCCGATGCCGTTCTGGCCGGAGATCCTCTTCACGGTGTTCCTGGGCATACCCGTGGTTTTCGGTGTTTTCTTCGCGATCCGGCACCTCATCATCGGGCGGGGGCCGTTGCTGGCCTACTGCATCATTGGCGGCGGGATCGCATGCCTGTTCGAACCGATTGTCGATCTCTTGGGCATGGCCTACATGCGTGAGCATGCAACACTGACGACGTTCTCCTCGATGGGCCGAGACTTCCCGCTCTTCATTAACTTCGTCTACATCTGGTACGTCGGCGGGTTGGCGTATCTCGCATATCGCATCTACTCCACCGGGGTCACTCGAAAAGGTCTGTTCGCGCTCTACGTGATCGACGTGTTCATCAATATCTGGCTGGAGAGTCCCGGTGTGTTGATGGGTGCCTACGAGTATTACGGGCATCAGCCGCTGAACTTCTGGGGACTGCCGCTGTGGTGGGTGTGCGTCAATCCGGTCATGCCGATGACAGCGGGCGCGTTGATCTACCGGCTGGCTCCGCACCTGCACGGGTGGAGGTTGGCCCTGATCATTGCATTCATCCCGATGGCGGACGGTATCGCCAACGGTGCGACTGCATGGCCGATGTGGACGTCGCTGAACCTCGATGCCCCGGTGGGGGTCGCATACCTGGCATGGCTGGTCACTCTCGGATTGGCACTGACCTCGGTGTGGATCCTGTCGTTCGCGGTGAGTCGCCCCGATGATGAGGTATTCATCAAATCGAAGGTCGGCTTGCTCAAGGCCGCGATTTTCGGGACCCCTGGCGAGACCGTCTCGGATGCGTCGGCCGGTCAGCACGCCGACGGCATAGCGGTGCCGGCCGCCGGTTGACGGCGCGGTTAGGTGGCTGCTGACCCCGCGGTCCTCGTCACGATCGCGGAGGCCTCGTCGGGGCGCACCCCGAGGGACGCGAGCACATAGCAGGCGAACGCCTCCGCGGCTTCGGGTTGGTGGCGTCCATCGAGGATCTCGCGAATCAGCGCGAACGCACCGCCGATCACCGCCGTCAACAGGACCTCGACATCGGGGACGCTGAATCGGCCGGTGGCGATCCCGCGTTCTACGGCCATCCGGGCATACGGGTGTACGGCCTGCCCGAACAACGCTTCGGAGTGCGCGATATTGACGATCAGTCGAGCGAGATCCGGCTCCCGGCGGGCCAATCCGATGACGCGCACATTAGCCATCGCCACGATCTCGGCGGGATCGGTATCGTCACTGGTCTCGGTGATGGTCGCCGACGCCAGATCGGAGAGAGTCTCGGTGATGATGGCCTCGACCAGCTCGTCCTTGGACGGAAAGTAGTTGTAGAACGATCCGAGTGCGACGTCGGCGAGTTCGGTGATTTCCTGCACGCGCAGGCCGGAGACACCCTTGGCCGCAATCAGGGTGCGTCCCGCGTCGAGCAGTTGGCGCCGGGTCCGCAGTTGCTGGCGCTGGGTGCGCGTCACGGTGTCCTGTTTCTTGGGGGCCATAGCGGTAATTATCGTAGATGAACCGATGTTCAGTATTGATACGTTGCTCACGTTCGGCTACGCTTAATGGCGGTTAGATTTGTGATCCGGCTGACAAATCCGGTCTGGGGCTCACCGCAGACTATCTCCCCCACGGCTCTTCAGGGCCGTCTGGTGGAGCCTGCGGGAGCGGTCGGACCGCCGCGCCCGTCGATGTGACGTTGAGAGGATTTGCGATATGGCATTTCGTACGCACCCAGGTGACACCGATATGGTGCTGCCTCTGCCGAAACCTGGTGAGCGTTGGGATCCGCACCTGATCCACACGCACTATTTCGGCTTCTCCGTGCCCGAGGCGGCCATCGGGGCATTCCTCTACGTGCGCTACCAGCCGGCGTATCCGCTCTCTCAGGGTGGGGTGTGCATCTTCCAGGGCACCGACAATGTCGAGTACGCCGATATGGCGTTCATCGACTACGAACTCACCATGCCCTGGCCGACCGTCGAGGGCAACACGATTACGACCGACAACGGGCTATCGATCGAGTTCCTCGAGCCTGGACGTACGGCACGTCTGCGCTATGCGGCCGGTGACGGACGGATGTCGTTTGACCTGCTGGCCGACGCGGTGACCCCGTTGTTTGCCCGTGGCCACGTCATGCCGGGTGAGGAAGCTCACCACGATGCATCCCGGGAGTCCGGCGGCACCGAGCAATTCATGCATGTCACCGGACAATTGCTGCTCGACGGGACGAACTACGACGTCGACTGCTATGCACCGCGCGACCGATCGTGGCGCCAGGTGCGCGTGGAGAAACGCGGCGCGGTGCCGGTGCCGCCGGTCGGATGGTCGCCGATGTACTTCGGCGAGGACCTGATCTTCAACCAGATCAGCTTCGAACCGCTCGACACCGACCCCGCCTGGGCGGGCCTCTACGAGGTCGGCGACAGGCCCTCGCACCACTTCGCCTGGGTCCAACGCGGGCAGGAATCACGCGAAGTCGTGTCGGTGCGACGCAACGTCCTCGAATACCACTCACGTATCCACATGGCGACCCGCCAGGAGATCACGGCCGAGGACGACCACGGCGACACGTATCGGTTCCGTGGCGAAGCGATCGCTGCGGCGTCGCTACCGGCTTGGCCCAACGCATCTTTCCACGACAGCCTCTACCGCTGGGAAGACGAGCAAGGTCGCGTCGCGCACGCCACCTATCAGGAGATCTGGTTCGACGACTACCAACGGGCCATGGTGCGCCGCAGTGCGCAGACCGCCCGAACGTAACCGGCAGCCCGCAACCCACGGAGGACCCCTATGGCACTGCAGAATTCGATCGATACCGACGCCGCCGCAGAACGGCTGGCCACATGGTTGACCACGCAATGGCCGGGTGTGCAGAACATGAAGGTGCAGGACCTGACCGTCCCCGCCTCGGCGGGCCTGTCTAATGAGACGGTGCTGTTCAACGCCGCATGGCAGCGCGACGGTCAGTCAGATTCCAGGGCGATGGTCGCCCGGGTGCAGCCCACCAGCGAGGGTGTGTTCCCGACCTACGACCTCAAAAAGGAGGCGAAGGTCCTCGGCGTACTCGGCGCCAACGGGGCCGTGCCGGTGCCGGAGATCTACTCCTACGCCGAGGACCGCTCGGTATTCGGCGCACCGTTCATGGTGATGGAGCGCGTTGACGGACGGATCCCCTCCGATGACCCGCCGTTCACCGCCGGCGGATGGGTGCTCGATCTTGAGGCGTCGCAACGAACCAAAATGTGGCAGAGCACCATTGAGGTGCTCGCCAGCATCCACGGCACCGACTGGAAGGGCCTAGGCTTAGATTTCCTCGATACGCCGGATTACGGCAGCGGGCTCGACGCCCAGCTTGCGTACTGGGCTGAATTCTTCAACTGGGCCGCCGCGGGCGAACCGAACCCCACCATCGAACATGCGCTCACCTGGCTGGTCGACCACAAACCCACCGACACCGAAGACAAGGTCCTCAACTGGGGTGACGCACGAGTCGGCAACGTCATCTACGGTGAGGACCTCGCTCCGGTTGCCGTGCTGGACTGGGAGATGGTCACTCTGGCCCCCAGGGAACTCGACCTGGGCTGGTGGTTCTTCCTGGAACGCCACCACACCGAGGGCATCGGGTTACCGACGCCCACGGGCATCCCTGACCGCGCCACCACCGTCGCTCGGTACGAGGAACTGACCGGCTACCGGGTGCAAAACCTCGAATACTACGAGATATTCGCGGGAGCGAGGCTGTCCATCATTATGGTCCGCGCTGCTCACATGATGATCGCCGGCGGCCTGCTCCCGCCGGACGCGCCGATGGCGGTGAGCAACCCGGCTAGCCAGCTGCTGGCCAAGTTGCTGGGCCTGCCCGCACCCACCGGGACGACCACCTCGTTTATCGGAAATCGCTAGATTCCGTGGAGTATGCCTCGCTGGGCAGGGCAGGAAGCCTTTGCGGTCGAGAGTGATTCGCACGTGTACCTGAACCACTCTCGCCCTCAGAAATAAGGAATTCGCATGAACAGCAAGATATCCCGCGATGTCATTGTCATCGGTGCGGGCCACAATGGGTTGACGGCCGCGGCGTACTTGGCCAAGGCCGGCCGGAGGGTGACGGTGCTGGAGGCCTCGCCGGTCATCGGCGGGATGTTGGGATCGAATTCCATCATCCCCGGCGCGCCGAATCATATCCACAACGAGGGCGGTATCCAGGCGTCGCTGTTCCGGGCGTCGTCGATCACCAAGGACCTCAACCTGGACCGCTACGGGTTGGTTCAGTTACCGGCAGACCCGTATCACGTGCACCTTGAACCCGAAGGTGCATCATTGGCATTCTGGCAGGACCCGCGACGCACCGCCGAAGAGATCCGTCATTTCTCGCCCCGCGATGCCCGCGCATTCCTCAAATTCGCCACCCTGTTGGATGCGGCGATGGACATCGGGCTTCCACTGCTGCTGGGCCACCCCACCCGTCCGGCCGCGCGCGCGGTGAGCGCAGCCGTCACCCAGATCGCCAAGCACCGGCGAGAACTCGCGCCCCTCACACGGTTCTTTGTCAGCGGTCACCAGGAAATCATCGAAGAATGGTTCGATCATCCGCTTCTTCGAGCCGCTTTAGCGGCGATGCCGCCGTTCTGCTGGATGACCCAGGATGGGACCGGCTGGGCCCTGATCTACCTCGGTATCTGCCACCGCATCATGAACGCCAGATTCCAAGGCGGGTCGGTGTCCTTGCCCAGGGCGCTCGCCGCGTGTCTGAAGGACCACGGCGGTGACGTGCGACTGTCCGCTCGGGTGGAGGAACTGATCGTCACAGGCGGTGCGGTTACCGGGGTGCGGCTAAGCGATGGCGAGGAGCTCTCGGCGGGATACGTGATGGCCGCGTGCAGCCCCGTCGTGACGCTGAACAGACTGCTACCCGAGGGGACCCTGTCGGAGGATCTGGAGCGGCGCGCCTCGGTCATCCCGACAACCAACACCGGAGCAGGCAACCTCAAGGTCGATTTTGCCTTCTCGGGTCGTATCGAGATGACCAAGCACAACAGGTGGCGTAAGGATGGCCTGGACTTACGTGAACCCGTGGTGAGTTGGCACACCTACGACGAACACCTGCAGGGATGGAACGACTCGGTGGCACGACGCTGGCCCGCCAAGATTCCATTCATCTCGATCGTCCCGACAGCCATCGACCCCACACAGGCCCCGGACGGGCAGGACACGTGCTGGATCTGGTCGGGGATTGTCCCGTCGCGTCCAGACGTACCGTGGTCCGAGGTTCGCGAAGACATCGGCGAACAGGTGGTCAACGAATGCGCGCAGTACTACGACAACTTTCGGGAGGCCGAGATCGGTCGAAGGGTGTTCCTGGCGCCCGATCTTGCTGAGCGTTTCAATGTGCCCGGCGGCAACGTCTACCATGTCGATCCGTTCCTGCTGCGCTTCGGGCCGGCACGGCCGGCGATCGGATTATCCAAATATGAGACTCCGGTACCGGGCCTGTACTTGACCGGCGCGGGCACTCACCCGACGGGCGGTATCAGCGGAATTCCGGGACAACAGGCGGCCTTGCGGCTGCTTCGCAGGTCGCAAGACCCCGCAAGGCCCCGGCTCGCGCGGCGCTCATGACTCGAACGGCGCATGGCGGCGGGAACGGTCGTCTGGGCGGAGGGGCCGCGCTGGTCCTCGGCTCGGCTCCTGGCTGTCGATAGCAGCCGGGGTGCAGCTCAACGCACCAGGGATTCTTAGCGAACTGACGCTCGGATATGACGTTCAAGGAGGGTTTGGATGGCGCTGAAGAACAATTTGGACGCGGAGACGGTGGCCGCAAAAGTGGCGGGTGCATTGACCCGCCACCTCGACGGCGTATCCGACGCCCGCGTGCATGGGGTGGAATTCCCCAGCACGAACGGCATGTCGAACGAAACACTGCTCTTCGAGGCGAGCTGGACGGCAGCAGATGGGCCGCAGCGTGAGTGCCTCGTCGCTCGGGTGCAGCCGGCCGGACCCGCGGTGTTCCCCCGATATGACCTGGGGCTGGAGTTCACGGTGATGAGCGCCCTGGCACGCGGCACGGATGTGGCCGTGCCGAGGATGTTCTTCCATGAGCCGGATCCGGATGTGTTGGGGGCGCCGTTCCTGGTGATGGCCCGGGTCGAGGGCCGAGTGCCCTCGGATGACCCACCCTTCACCACCACCGGGTGGGTGCTGGATCTGACGCCGGGTGAACAGGAGGAGCTGCACCGCAACGGCTTGCGGACGATGGGGCTCATCCATGCCGTCCACCTTGACCAGGTGGGGTTGGGGCAGTTGCGTGACCATCCGGAATCTGGGGTGGATGGCCAATTATCGTTCTGGCGGGACACTTTCGGATGGGCGTCGGAAGGCCAACCCAACCCGGTGGTCGAAGCAGCGCTGGACTGGGCCGAGGGCAATCGTCCGAACGATACCGGTGCCCCCGTGCTCAACTGGGGTGACGCGCGGATCGGCAACATGCTGTTCGCCGGCGACCTGACGGTGGCTGCCGTGCTGGACTGGGAGATGGTGTCGGTGGGTCCGCGTGAACTGGACCTGGGTTGGTGGCTGTTGATGCTCCGCTACTACTCGGAAAGCCTGGGTGCGCCCCAGCTGCCAGGATTTCCGACCCGCGACGAGGTGATCGCCGAGTATGAAAACATCGCCGGTGTGCAAGTCCGAAACCTGCACTATTACGAAGTTCTCGCGGCTCTTCGGCTGTCGATCCTGATGCACCGTGCAGGGAACCTGATGATCTCCGCGGGCCAGCTTCCGCCGGATGCCCCGATGCGGTTGAGCAATCCGGCGAGTCATCTGCTGGCGCGGCTCCTGGATTTGCCGGCACCGACCGGTGAAGCGCAGAGCTTTGTGGGGAATCGATGAGCGCAGCGATGAAGCAATACGACTACGACGATGAAGGGAGCCACGACACGGGCACCGACGCGCCGGACTGGCAGGAGAGCGTGTTCGTGCACTGGTATGACCGCCAGGCCGGGGTGGGGGGAGTGTCCCGCATCGGTCACGAGCCGAATCGTCCGGGTGGGGGTACTAGTGCGCTGCAATGCTTTGTCGCAACCGCCGACGGTGTGCGTTTCCGTCGCAACGACTATCAGTTGCCGCTGGAGCCTCCCGTGGCCGAGCGGGCATTCCGCGCCGGCGGCTCGAGCTGGCTCGTTGATCAGGGCAGACCGCAACTGGTGATCGATGAGCCGGGCGTGACTGCGGACCTGGTCATGGACAACTTCTACCCGTTGACCGACTTCTTCCCGCCGACCAGCAGCATGGCCCAGGATTTCGCCGCGGATCACTACGAAACCTCGGGTCGTATTCGTGGCAGCGTCCGCATCGATGGCCGCAGCTACGACGTGGACGGCATGTACCATCGTGACCACTCCTGGGGCCTGCGCAAGACCATGACGTTGAAGAGTCATCGGTGGATATCCGGCACTTTTGGGCCTGAGCTGTCCTTCGGATCGATCCTGTGGCATGCGTCTGACGAATCGCTGGTGAAGGTGGGATACCTGGTGCGCGACGGGCAGATTGACTACGCCGCTGATGTCGACGCTCTCGCGTACCTGGAACCCGATGGTCTTACCCACCGCGGCGGGGAAGTGCGTTGGACGATGCCGACGGGTGAGACGCTGGAGATGCGTGCGGAGTTGATGGACGCAGTGGTGGCTCAACTGCACAGTGTCTACTACATCGATGCCATCTGCGATGTCCGCCACCCGGATGACGGACGTCTGGGGATGTGCGACTTCGAGATCAGCAACAACGCGCGGATGGGTACCGGTGCGGTCGGCACGGCGATCAGCGCGACGTTGCAGGACGGCTTCAGCAGACGCAGCTGAGGCTGCCCCGGGCCGCACCCAGGATCCGGCGCCGGCGCTGCAGCAGGCAGTTGACGCCGAGCGGCTGGGTTTCCGACGGGCGTTCGTGTCGGAACGGTTCGACCTCAAGGAAGCCGGAGCGTTACTGGGTGGTGTTCTGGCCCGCACGAGCCGACTGGAGGCCGGGACGGGAATCGCGGCCGCGGGGGCTCGGAGCCCGCTGATGGCGGCTGCCATGGCCGCCACGTTGCAGGCTGCTTACGGGCATCGATTCATCTTCGGACTCGGACGCAGTTCGGGGCCTTACCTGGCTGGGCAGGGCATCCGGGAAATGGGGTTGAGGGGATTCGAGGACTACTTCGACTTGCTGCGACGCTTGTTCCGGGGCGAGGAGGTCACCTACCAGGGCCCAGCGGGGAATTACCAGGGCATGCGCACCGTGGACCCGAAAGCGTTTCGGATCCTGTACTACATGATCACGGCGAACGACCTCGATGAGGAATACACCCGCGCCATTGCGCATGCGCGCCTGGTCACCTATTCGGTCGGAATGCCCGCCTTTGCCCAGGCTTACATCACCAACAACGGTTGGGATGCGACGTAGATGCGGCGTCTGCTGGACGATCAACGGTTCCAGTCGATGGGACGGCCGACCGTCGATCAGACCTACCACCGTTCCGACCTGATCGAGGTGTCGAAACGGGTGCCCGAAGAATGGGTGCACGACACCTGTGCCATCGGATCGCTGTCACACTGCCTGGACAAACTCCGCCAGTACCGCAACGCGGGCGCCGATGAGATCGGCTTCTACGGCAGTACCCCGGCCGAGAACGCACGGCTGATCGATGGCTGGCGCGGGAGCGTCGATCGTAGCCCATCAGGCTAAGGGCCGTAGGTGCCGAGCAACCGATACAACGACGTCCGGAAGCGGTGCTCGGCCGAGTCGGCGTTGAAATGACCCGCGATGTGGGCCAGCGCGGGCAGCATCGTCGTATTGATCTCGCGGACCCGATACGTGTCGTGCAGGCGCTGACCGGTGCCGGGTAAGGAAGCGCCGAGGGTGTAATACGCCAATGTCACAACCGTATCTGCTGCCGCATCGGCATCGAAGCCGGCATCCAGCAATATCCCGACCAGACGGTTGGCGTGGCGGTGGAAGTGGGGACCGGCGACGGCCTGCTGGGCGACGATTGTGGCCACCGCGGGCAAGGCCACGAGCTTCGCCCGCATCGCCACGAAGAAATCCAGCAGCGAGTCCTGCCAGGTGATATCGGTGCGAGCATCGGGTATGTCCCCCAGAGCGGCGTCGGCGAGCAACTCAAGCACCTCGTCCTTGCCGGAGACGTGGCGGTACAAGGCCCTCGGTGTGCACCCCAACCGGTCGGCGAGTACGCGCATCGATACCGCTTCCAGCCCGTCGGCATCGGCGACCGCCGTAGCCTCGGCGATGATCGCGTCGAGAGTCAAGAAATTGCGGTAGTCGCGCGGCTTGGTGCGAGTGCCGCCGCCGTCACGACTGGAAGTTGGCACGGATGAAGTCCGTCCACATCGCCACTTGGCTGTCGCCGTGTCCGATTCGGCCGTCGCATTCCCAGCGGGTCAGGCCGATGCTCATGTGCACATTGGACCAGGTATGCCAGTTTGCGCCGGCCCGCACCCGCCCTTCCAGTCGGTGCTCGGTCCCGGTTTCGTCGACCACCATGACGTGATGCGCGGCCTGCCGACGACCCGAATCGTCCCATTCGGTCTGGATGTGTGCGGAAGTGATGGTCCGTAGCACGCCGTCCTGCCATACCCAGCCACGGTTCATCGCCTGTGACATCGCCGGCCGCTCGGGGAAACGGTCGCGCCAGCGCGCGGTCGCGGGATCCTCGAGTCCGGTGACGTGAATGGCGTAGTCATCGCTGAACATCGCCATCAGCCAATGGATTCCAGAAACCACCGTAGGATCTTCGGTTCGTGCCTCACCCCACGAGCGGTCGCGCACCGCGAGGCTATCGACCGGGTATTGCTGGCCGCGCAGCGTGAGGGTTCCCGTGCTCCGCATCACCTGGTCGAAGTGTCGGTTCGATGGCAGCATCGCCGGCGGCATGACCGCGGTCTGCGTGACATCGAACGAGTTACCGCGGGTCGGATCGTCATAGGAGATCCGGATCGACCTCAAGGGTTCGAGCACCTGGTAGCGGAAACCGTTGGGTAAGGTCACATCGCTGAGGTCACCACCGTCGTCGGTGATCGCAGTGTCGGGAACGAAGTCGCGCATATCGAATAACTCGGCCTCGAGTTGGGAACGCTTGAATCCCTGCCAGCACCACGCGCCACCACTCATCGTCCGCATGTTCGGATGCAGCCAAATGTAGTTCAGGCAGTGAATATCTGCCTCGGGAACACTGAACCCGGTGAACACCGTCTCCACCAGCGCGGGGTCGGTATTGTCGACGCGGGCCTCGCGGTGCATGCCTTCGTCGCTGGCGCGGGTCTCGCCGAACGAATCGGCGACCTGCGCGTTCATGAAGTACGAGGTGTTCTTACCCATCGCGCTCCTTGGTTGTCCTCGTCATCTGGGTGAGCTGGTTCCAGCACGGTGACGGTGCCGGCTCCGCCGTCGATCCGCACCCGGTCGCCGGTTCGCAGCAGTGCCGTTCCGTTGCCGGTTCCGATCACGCACGGCAACCCCATTTCACGGGCGACGATGGCGCCGTGCGACGACGTCGACCCGACGTCGATCACGGCACCCGCGGCAAGGTAGAACGCGGACGCCCACGAGGGATCGGTGGTACGGCACACCAAGATCTCGCCCTCCTCGAGATCGTCGCAGTCGCTGGCAGAGGCGAGTACCCGAGCTCTGCCCTCGGCGATCCCGCCCGCGGCGGCGGTACCGGTGACCTGTGAGATCCGCTCGTCACTGCCTGCCGACGCGGCGATCGGCTCAGGCTGGCCGATCCAGCAGTCCGGCACGTCGATCTTGGTGTAGGCCGTATGCAAGGCGCGGCGGTGGTCCACCAGGATCCGCGCATCCGCCGGTGCGCTACCGCGCACCTCGTCGATGGTCAGGAAGAACACGTCACGCGGCTCATCGATGACACCCTCGGTGACTAACTGTCGGCCGCGCACGCCGCATGCCGCGCGGGCGCCGTCGAACGCCTTGGCGAGAGCGGCTTTCCCCTCCTCGCGAAGCGGGATGAACGTCGCCGCCAGCTTCAGCAGCAACCAGCCGACGGGGCGCTTGGCCCTGGGCAGCGCACGGATCAGTTCGCGTTGAGCGGCATGGCGGCGGTAGGTCCGTTCCCGTGACTGTGCAGCCGGGTCCGGCCGGCCGGTGAGCGCGCGGTACTTGACGATGAGCCGCTCTACCGGGCGGGGATCCTCGCGCCAGGACGGATTGGACACCTCCACCTCGCCCGCGCAGCGGAAGCCGTACTCGGCGAGGAACTCGCCCAACGACGCCGACCCCCGCGCCACCCGTTCGAGTGCTGACACCAGTTCCACTTCGACCATCTGTCCGTAGCCGGTGGACAATTCCAGCTCCAAACCTGGTTTGCCCGCGCTGACTGCAAGCTTACCCAACGCGTCGAAAATGCCCTGGGCCACAAAGGTGCCCGCGACGTGGACCCGCATCGCGTACTCGAGCATCTCGAAAGATTCGTCGAACTGCGCCTCGACTGGACGGGACAAGCCAGCGGGCGACGTCGCGAAGCGCCACCAGTCGTCGATGCGGGACACCATCTTTCGCAACCGCTTCGGCAAGCCCAGCACAGTGATCGGCGCCTTGACCGCGATGATAGGGTAGCGCCGCGCCGAGGTGGTGTCCTCGACATTCTCGCGGGTGGAGCCGAAGATCTGCTCCTCGAATGCCGCGCCCGATGAGCCGGGGATGAGATCGCTGACCCTGCGGAAGTAGTTGATGCCCGCCGTGTAGCGGCCGTAGAACACCGCAGATGTCGCCTCGCCCGGTGTTGGCGCGACCACGACTTCCGACCGCTTGAGCACCCCGAGGTCGTAGAACGTGCCGTTGACCGCGAGGTCGGAGATCGGCAGCCACAGCGTTGCGCCGAGTGGGCTCATCACACCCTGGTAATTCTCCCGGGTGTTGATCGTCGACCAGGCGTCGTTCGGAGCGGATTGATGATGCATCGGGTTTGGGGTGTGCAGGTCGAGCGCCGGCGCGTCGCGCGACTCCGACAGAGGCGAATCGCCAGGCAGATCAGACATGGGTGAAGTATACGATGTGTACTTCGTGTTTCGCGACCGATGGTTCGAATGAGTTCTGTGCAAGTTGTTGGCGATCCGTCCGCCTAGGTAGCTGTCATCCGGGCAACAAGTCGCTGGGCACGTCTGGCATGGGAGTTACCGATTAGTGCGTGTCTGATAGATAGGGAAGTCAGAGGGTGACTGTGCCTAGGACGCACCTCAGGCGCGATATACCTCAAGCCTCAGGCATAACACCCGAAACATTTGTCAGAGACGCCCTAGGCGTCACCGTGCTCATTCAGGTCGATTTCCCTTGTCTCGGCTCGGTTGAGCTTTTGTGGGCGTGCACGTTGACCGGCTAGGGGACGGAGCACGCGGCACTTGCTGGCGCAGCGCTTGAACAATCAACGCGAGCCCAGCACGGAAGTCCTCCGGAGTGTTGAGGGTATCTCCTGCTGAGATCGACAGCAGAGTCGCAAACCGCACCGGCTCTGCTGAGAGGCGGCTGAAACGATGGGCGCGGGTCTCAGGGGCGCGGCGATACGCGGCACGACGGTGGGCGTACCCGGTTGCGAATGCGCTAAGCGTTGCGAGCCCGCTGCGGACGCCGTTGTCGTCGAAGCCGGCTGACCGCAATGCCCGGGCGATTCGTTCCATCGCGTCGAGAACCGCGGCGGCGTCGACCGGTTGGATGGCCATGATCTCGGCAAGGTGGGTGTGGGCTTCGAACTCAGCCCCGACCGCGAGAATGACCTGCTGGATTGCTTCGTGCCAGGGCAAGTCGTCGGTCGCTGGCAGCTCGACGTCCGCGAGATAGGTGTCGACGACGGCGCGGAGCAGTTCCTCCTTGGTGGCGACGTGACGGTAGAGCGACATCGGTGCCGCGCCACACGCGGTCGCGAGTTTGCGCATTGTCAGCGTGTCTACCCCGTCGGACTCGATCATCGTGATCGCGGTTGCAATGATCGAGTCACGGGTAAGCTGCCCTCCCCCTTTAAGTGATGCCGGCATCAGAGGATTGTCGCATTGGTGCGGATGCTGGTTGAGATCCGGGAGAGTCGGTGCCGTCGCCAGCCGGATGCATCAGTGCGTTTGGCGCCGCGTTGCGGCGGTGCGGTTGGCGGCGTTCGCGTCGCGATTCAAGATGATATCGGCGGCATGCCAGGCCATTGCGAGGATGGGGCCGTTGGTGTTGCCCGATGGCATCACCGGCCAGATTGAGCCGTCGACGATCCGGAGTGCATCGAGTCCCCGTACGCGCAGCCTGGCGTCGACAACGTAGCTGTCGTCTGGGCCCATAGCGCATGTGCCGCTGGCGTGGAATGCGCAGTTACCGTTACGGATGGCGTATCGAATCACGTCCTGATCGGTGTTGACGTGGGGGCCCGGGTAGGTCTCGTTTTCGACGAGGTCGGCTAGCGGGGATGCGGTGACGATGTCACGCAGTCGTCGCAGGAGGTCGACGGTGGCGCGTTGATCCTCGGGCTCTTGCAGGTAGGCGGGGTCGATCGCAAGTGGAGCATCAGGGTCGGCGCACGTAATGTGCAGGGACCCTCGACTTTCAGGACGGAGGATGTAGCCGCCGATGCTGAATCCTGGAAGCGCTTCGGGGGTGAGCTCCTCGACCATCGTGCCTTTGCGGAGGCTGAACGGGGCGACGAGGAACATGGCATCGGGTCGCGGGAACTCTGGGCGGGTGCGACAAAACGCCATGACGTCATAGGCGGGGAGGGCGAGCACACCCCGGCGGGTCACCAGATAGCGTGCACCGGTGAGTGCTTGTCGCAGCGGTGTGCTGATCTGCCGGTTGTAGCCCAGTCGTTCCCGCAGCCGCCACTGCGGGATGATCGCCCGGTGCTCTCGGAGGCGCGATCCCACCGCGGGTTGCTCTATCACGCAACCGACACCGGCTCGGGCGAGCACCGCTGGGTCGCCGACGCCGGAGAGTTCGAGTAGCCGGGGTGTCTCGATGCTACCGAGCGAGAGGATCACCTCTTGGCTGGCACGAAAGTCGTGTTCTTTGCTCCTGTAGCGTGCTCGCACTCCAACGACCCGGTTACCGTCGAGCAGGAGTCTGATCGCTCGGGCGCCGGTCACGATGTCGAGATTTGGACGGCCGGCGGCGCGTCCGAGGAAGGCGCGAGCGACGCTATAGCGTCGCCCGTTCTTGATCGTCGCCGGCGCGTAGCCGATGCGCTCCTCGTCGGTCGCGTTGACGTCGGGCACCCGACGGATGCCCAGCTGATGCGCCGCCTCGATCGCCGCCTCGCAGACTGGCTCGCGTACCGGGCTCACCGAGATGTGCAGTGGTCCATCGGCGCCGCGAGTGGCGCTTGCGCCGAGCTCGTGATGCTCGATAGCTCGATAGGCAGGCAGGATTGTGTCCCATCCCCAACCTGGGTTCCCAAGCGCCTCGACCGCGTCATAGTCAGCGGCGTGCCCGCGGTTCCAGAGCATGCCGTTGACAGCACTCGATCCGCCGAGGCCGCGTCCGTGCGGCCAGTTCTCGCCTCCGCTGAGGTCACCGAACGGAAGGGTGGGGTAGCTGTAGGAGAGCCGCGGTGAGGTTAAGGCGAACCGCAGACCTTTGGGAATCCCAATCCGCGGGTCCCGATTTCGACCGCCGGCCTCCAGCAGCAGAACGGTCGCGCCAGTGCCGTCAGTCAACCGGTCCGCAAGGACACAGCCCGCCGAGCCGGCCCCCACGATCACGTAGTCATAGCCAAGCATTCGCTTTCCAATGGTTGCGTACACGTACGCTTCATGGTACCTATTAAATATGTTCGCTGCCAATCTTGAGCCGACCACAAATGCCTCACGCTGGCGCACGGGCAGCACAGCAATGTGCCCGGAGGGAAAGTAAGCGTGGGCTCAGCGGAGCGTCGCACCTACGCGCTCGTCACGGGCGCCTCATCGGGCCTCGGCTGTGAACTCGCCCGGCAGCTCGCCGCCCAAAGACATGACGTCCTTCTGGTCGCGCGGCGACGCGACCGGCTTGAGCGCCTAGCGCAGGAGATTCGCCGCGATCACGGCGTCCTCGCGGAGATGATGGCATGCGATCTCGCCAGTGCGGAGGGTCGGCGCCAGCTGGTCGATGACATCGACGCCCTTGGCGCCCAAGTGGATCCGCTAGTGCTATGTGCTGGCTTCGGAATTGGCGGGAGCTTTATCGCGCAGGGCGCGGAACGTCTTGAGGCGATGATTCGGACGAACGTCGAAGCAACGATCATGCTTGCCCATGTGTTCGCGCGGCGGATGGCGGCGCGACGGACTGGGCGCATCCTGATCATCTCGTCAATCCTTGGCAATCAACCGATGCCGAACGTCGCTGTCTACGCGGCCACCAAGGCGGCGATCACGTCTTTTGCCGAGGCGCTCAACGAAGAGCTTCGCAGATGTGGTGTGACGGTGTGCGTCGTGCTCCCTGGATCGATCGAGACTGAATTCGCCGATGTCGCGGGGCTTGACCGCGCCCAGCGACGGATGCCCGGAGCGCTGGTCTCCACCCCAAACGCTGTCGCAGCCAAAAGCCTCCAGGCGCTCGAACGCGGCGCCCGCACGACCATTCCCGGCGGCCCCGCGGTGCGCGCGCTGCATTGGATGGGTGGCCACGCGCCGCGGGCGCTGTGGCTGTCGGCCGCGCGGCGTCTTATGGCATGAATCCGCGCTTGGCATTTGTCAACCAACATCGAGGAGACAACGATGAACAGCGACGATCTCGGCCCCCCAGGGCAGCTCGCCCCAGTGGTAGAGGACCTCAGCATCTATCTCATCTGTGGGCGGGTGACGACGCGGCACGAGCGCGGGTTCACTCACGTCGGCACCGCATTGACCGATGCGCAGGCTGCTGAGCGTCTCGGCTTTCGCCGTGGGTGGCTCAGCGAACGTTTCGACCTCAAGGACGCGGGCGCGATCCTCGGTGGTATCGCCGCGCGGACCACGCGTTTCGGCGTTGGCACCGGGGTGTGGTCGGCGTCCTCGCGGCATCCCATGGTGGCGGCGAGCTTCGGTGCGACGATGAACGCCCTCTACGGGCCGCGGTTCGTGCTTGGCTTGGGACGTGGTGTGCCGTTGCCGGATATGCCGGAGTTCTCGTTCGGCCAGTTCGTCCACTACGCAGAAACGGTCAAGGCACTCTGGTGCGGTGGCGTGGTGGACTACAACGGCACCCAGCTGAGGACCGTCGATGCCCTGGGTGAGGTGCCTAAACCAGAGATCTGGGCGTGTGGGTACGGGCGCCCCAAGTTCGCCAAGGCTGCCGCGCACGAGGTCTTCGATGCGGTGATGCTCTATCCATTTTTGACGGTTGAGGCGGTGCGCACCGTGGTCGAGCGGCTGCGCAATGCGTGCGCGGACCGCGGTCGTGACCCGGAGTCACTGCGGATTTGTCACCCAATCGTGGTAGCGCCGGAGCTCGATGACTTCACGACGCGCGCTTACGCGCACGCGCGTGCGGTGACCTACCTCGAATGGCCCGGCCACGGCGAGTCGCTCTGCGACTCCAACAAGTGGGACACTTCGGTGCTCACACAGCTGCGCGAGCACAAGCAGCTGCAAGGTAAGAACGCCGACCAAGATTTCCACCGCGCCGAGCTCCTGGAGCCTGCACGGCTCGTGCCGGATGAGTGGATGGAAGAGTCGTGCGCGATCGGCACCGCGGCGCATTGTGTCGACCGACTCGCCGAGTACCGGGCTGCGGGTGTGGACGAGATCGCGATCTACGCCAGCACCCCGGCCGAAAATGCGGAACTCATCGCCCGGTGGCGCGAGCGCGCAGCGAAGCGACAGGCGGCGGCGGTATGAGAATCACTGACGTCGACGCGGTCGTTGTCGGGTCGGGCTGCGGCGGGCTGATCGCCGCGACCAAGCTGCGTGAAGCGGGCCTGGACCCGCTGTTGATCGAGAAGACGGAATATGTCGGGGGCACGGCCGCGTGGGCGCTCGGCGGCCTGTGGTTCCCCGCGAATCCACTCGAGCCCGAGGCTGGCATCGCGGACTCAGTCGAGGACGGCCTGGCGTATGTGGAGGCCGCAGTTGGAGACCAGGGCCCGGCGACGACGCGCGCTCGCCAGGAGGCCTACATGCGTGGCGGTCAGCGTCTCATCCAGCGCCTCACTGTCTACCCGCAGGACACAGCCACGCTAGCGACGTTCCTCAAGTCGAACGCCTGAGCGTCAACGATTGCAGCGATATCTCGCACCGGAGCGCGGCGACAATCGAGAGGAGCGACAAGTCGCTATGCCAGTGACCGATGAGACCCTAGCGCCCGCCGAGAGGCTCGAAGATCTGACCCCCGACTGGCTGACCACCGCACTGCAACACGGTGGGGTCGTCGCGCCGTCGGCGCGGGTGGCCGGCGTCGAGGCCACCACGATAGGCACGGGGGCAACTCGGCTCGGTAGTCCGATGCACCCTTACCCATTCCGGGGTGAGGGGCCGGCGTCGGTGATTGTGAAGCTCCCGTCGACCGATGAGGGCAGTCGGCAGCTGGGCGCGGCAGTCGGCATCTACGAAAGCGAAGTCCGCTTTTTTCGGGAGATCGCTTCGACTGTCGACATTCGGGTCCCAGACGTCTACTTCGCGGCGCTGGAGTCCGATAGTGGCCGGTTTACCCTGGTGCTGGAGGACCTTGGTGGGTTCGCAACAGTCGGTGACATGATCGCAGGCGCCAGACCGGAGCAGGCCGAGCTGGCGCTCGCTGAGCTGGCCGGCTTGCAGGCGCCGCGCTGGAACGACCCCGAGCTGACGCGCCTGCCCTGGCTCGCCGACACGACACGTACCCGGATGCTGTTCGCCATGGTGGCCCCCGCCGTGGAAAATTTCGTCGAGCGCTTCGGCGAGCGGCTCAACCCTCGCCATGTCGACTTGATCCGCCGACTCGCACCCCTCGCCGCGCAGGTGCCAGACCTCGTTTGGCGACCGCCGTTCGTGGTGTGCCACGGCGACTACCGCGTGGACAACTTGATGTTCGGCAACACCGAGGACGCCCCGCCGATCACGGTGATCGACTGGCAGGTCGTACGCGTGGGGCCACCGCTGCTCGACGCGGCGACTTTCATGGCATCCTGCGTCGAGCCCGAGTGGCGCCGGGCCAACGAGCACCGGCTTTTGGACGCTCACCACCGTCGCCTCGTGGAGCGGGGCGTGTCTGGCGACAGCCGCGATGACGTCCGCGATGATTACCGCTGCTGCTCGCGGTGGCGATGTCGGTCACCCTACAGCGGACCGACCGCGGCGACATGATGTGGGCGCGGCTGGTGTCGGGTGCCGCCGAGTTGGTGACTGACGCCGGCGCGACGGAGGTGCTGGGTTGAGGTGTATTCGGTGGCTGCTGCGAGATGCCGGTCGCAGGCGCGTCGCGACGACGAGCGGTTAAGCCCGGATACGTCATCGAGATACCAGCAGATCCGTTCCAACCCCGTGAAGGAGGCCAGTCGTGACTGCAAGCACCGGCACCATTGAGACAGTTGACGCTGTACTTGTCGTCGACATGCAGAATAGTTTCCTGCACACCGATGGCGCACTGTACGAGTGCTTCGGTCAGCCGGTGGTCAACATCCCGGAGACCATCGATGCCAACGTTAGGCTTGTGAATGCGGCGCGTGCGGCGAAGAAACCGGTCGTTTTCACCCGTCATCGCTTCCGCCCAGTGTATGTCGACGCTGGGGTGATGGTGGCCCACAGTTACCGGACCGTGCTGGACGGCGCACTTCTCGCAGGCACCTGGGACAGTGCCATTGTCGACCCGCTAGAACCACGTCACGAGGAACTCGTTGTGGATAAGTCGCGGATGGACGGCTTCTACAACACCGATCTCGAGCTGATCCTGCGCGGGTACTCGGCACGGCGCATTGCTGTTGCGGGCGTGGTTACCAATGCTTGCGTCGAGACTACGACCCGGTCAGCCTCCATGCGCGACTTCGACGTCACAGTCCTGTCCGACTGTTGCAGCACCTATTCCGACCGTGATCAGCAAAACGCCCTGGAGGTCCTGGCCCGTTACGGCTTTGCGAAGGTCTGCGCCCTCGCCGAGTTCCTTACGTCATCGACACAGCAGGCAGCCAAATTGTCGGACACTGAAACCCGCTAGGATCTCGGTCGCGCACGGCGTTTCCGGCTCGACGACATGATGTTCGGCTCGCCGCGCGGCACACCACCGGTGACAGTTATTGACGGGCACGCAACAAGCTCGCTGGCCCCGCTGCTGCTGACGGTGGGGACGTCGGCGACGGTGGAGCGCTCGGCGCGCGGCGTCCTGATGTGGATCGGGGCGCTGACTCTATTGGCCTTGTGCAGCAACGTATCCCGGATCGTCATCGTGGATCGGCGTGGCCTGTTTGACGGGCTGCGGGCGTGCGTGGCATTGCGTCACCCCTAGATGCCATGTGAACGGATGACGGTACGGCTCTCCATCCGCCAGCCAGCCGCCGCCCGGCTGGCAGAAATTTTTTGAGATCCTATTCAAAAATGCGGTAGGCATGGTGTACCTTTCGACAGGAACCACGGGAGCTGTGAGCCGAAGCACAGTTAGAACACCCTGGTCGACTAGGGGAAGGTTGAGCGTTTTATGCCAACGGAGACCACGCGCGAAGCGGGTCAGGCAGCGACAAGCACGGTTGGCCTTCGCGAGCCCGGCAGCGCCGGGAGCGATCGTCGCTCCGCGGCATTGACTCCGCTCCGCGCCAGCGTCACTAAGACGGCGTCGCAGGTTGGCGGCATTCCTGCGCGCAGTGTTGCGACAACGGGGCGCGCCGTTCTCATGGCGGCCGAGGTTCTGCGCTACGCCGTGACCGACACACTCACATTGCGGCTACCGGTCGGCGAGCTTATCGTCCAAGCTTGGAGCTTGCTCAAAGTCACCGCGGTGCCGGCGGTGCTGATGGCGATTCCCTTCGGGGCGATGATCGCCGTTCAGGTCTCGGGCCTCGTCAACGAGGTGGGAGCCAACTCGCTCATCGGGTCGGCAATCGGGGTCGGCGTCGTTCGGCAGGGTGCACCAATGACCGCGGGCCTGTTGATGGGGGGCGCCGCGGCCTCGGCGATCGCCTCAGATTTCGGGGCAAGGGCCATCCGTGAGGAGCTCGATGCGTTACGGACGCTGGGAATCGACCCAGTGCGGCGTCTGGTCGTGCCGCGGTTTCTAGCGCTTGTGCTCATTGCGCCGATTCTTTGCACCATTGTCATCGCATCAGGAGTCCTGGCGGCCTTTATAATCTCGGTGACCGTTAATGACGTCACTCCGGGAAGCTTCTGGCTGTCATTCGGGGCATTCGCGAAGATCGTTGACGTTTGGTTTGCGATGATCAAAACCGTTAGCTTTGCTGGATTTGTCGCAGTGATTTCCTCGCTGCGCGGTATGGAGGCCAAGGGTGGCCCGCGAGGTGTCGCAGATGCAGTGAACGCATCGGTCGTGCTCAACGTCGTCTGTATTGTGACCGTGAATCTCGCAATCACCCAATTCGAGACGATGTTCTTCCCGATGGCGGTGGCATAGTGGCACTGTCATCGAAAAATCTCCATGCGGCACCATCAAAGTATCTCAACCTGCGCCTGATACCGATCGCACCTCTCCAAAAGCCGTTCACCACTGCCGGTCAGTGGGCGGCGTTTATTGCACAGACCCTGTGGTTATTGCCGGTAACCGTCCGCCGGTACGGGCGAGAAACTCTGAGGGTGATGAATAGTCTGGCGTGGGGGCGGGGATCACTCGTCGTCGACGGTGGCGTGATCAGTGTCTTGACGATCTTAGGCGTCACGATCGGCGCCATGGTCGCTATCGAGGCCTATGCGACCCTCGATCTGATTGGGCTGGGAGCGCTGTCCGGAATCATTGGTGGATGGGGAAACGTTCGTGAAATGGCACCGTTGGTGACCGGAGTCGCATTCGCGTCTCAGGCTGGCTGTCGGATGACTGCCGAGATCGGCTCCATGCGGATCGCCGAAGAGATCGACGCTACCGAGGCAATGGGGCTCCGAGCAATACCGTTCGTCGTGGGTACTCGCCTCGTTGGCGGAATGCTGTGTGTGGTGCCGGGGTTTCTGCTCGAGCTGATAGTGGCTTTCTTTACGTCCTACGCTGTGATTGGCCTGTCGTACCACCAGCCAGGCGGAACATACGATCACTACTTTGTTCAGTTCCTCTCGCCGACGGATATCGGATATTCCCTGCTTAAGGCCGTAGTTTACTGCACCGCCGCTACGTTGATTCATTGCTACTACGGCTATTTCGCGTCGGGCGGCCCTGTTGGTGTCGGTCAGGCTTCTGGGCGCGCTATCCGTGCAAGCCTTGTCGTGATCATGGTCCTGGACATCATGACGACCGTCATGATCTGGGGTTGGACGCCAAGTTTCGAGTTCAAGGGCTAGGTGAGCAACGTTGTTATTCCGGATGTCGGCGGAAGCCGAGGCGCGTCGGCTGACCATCATCGGTGTGGTCCTCGCGTTGTGCTTGGTCGGGGCGTGGGGGCTGATTGTCATCAACCCATTCGGTGGTCGCGGGGCTGACCGCATTTCCATCGTTATGGACCTGCCGTATCTAGGCGAGGGTGTCACCACGGGCACCGCGATGACGATGCACGGGGTCAAGGTGGGGGAGGTCACTGCCGTCTCAAGCCAGCCCAGTGGCGGTGTTCGACTCAAGGCTGATCTGCAACCCGGCCCTATCGCGGGTCTAACCGACTCGTTGGGTGTCGACTTTCGGCCGTCCAATTACTTCGGTGTCACCGGCATCAACCTGATTCCCGGCACGGGCGGCCAACCACTTCGAAATGGCACCCGAATCGGCACAGTGCCAAAGGGCAACTACACGCTGCAAGCATTGCTTTATCGCCTCGGTGAAATCACCGGTGGGGTGGTGACGCCGCAATTGGTTCAGGTGATCGATAGAGCCACGCGGTACACAGACGGGCTCAATCCGCTGATCGAGACGATGCTGATCGCGGCCGATGCGGTCGCCAAGGTGCAGACGGTGAGTACCGAGCAGCTCCTGAGGAATACAACGGGCGTCAGCGTGGCGTTCCCGCCGATTCTCGACGCGGTGACTGATGCGGGATATCAGTTCAACCATAATTCTGGCTTCGTCACGTTCCTGCAAGACGCCGATGGCGCACTTCCCGGCCAGGACTATGTTGACGTTGCTGCTACTGTCGGTCAGCGCCAAAGTCAGGAGTATTGGGACAAGCGGTCTATGGAGACACTCGACCTACTGGCCGTCAAGTTTTTCGGCGCGCTGGGCAAACTATTGTCATCGCACCCCAACGACCTCATTCCTGCCGTTAACTTGGTCCAAACCCTGACCGATGTGGTGCCGGGCCTAATAACGCCAGAAAATGTCGCTTCGGACCTAGTAGAATTGCGTACACGATTTGAAAAGCTATATGGTGGATCACCCGAACAGCGCGCGGTACAGGTGCAGATCGTGCTCGACAATCTGCCCGGTGTGGCGGCTCCAGTCAGTGCGATGGGGGGACCGTAATGAAACCTAAAGCCGCGTTGTGGCGCTTTGCGGCGGCTGCGGTCGCTGCGCTCGTCGTGTTTATCGTCCTGGTGAATGTGCTTAGACAGCCAATTGCCGCCGAGACGCGCTCATATACCGCCGAATTCACTGACGCGTCAGGCCTGCACATCGACGCAGACGTAAGGGTTCGGGGGGTGCGCGTTGGGAAGGTCAAATCGCTCGCGCTTCAGCGCAAAGCCGGGCAGAGCATTGCGGTGGTGGACTTCAGTCTCGACAAGCACTACGCAGTCGTGTCCGCGACGCGGCTCGCTATCAAATACCAGGCGCTCACCGGGTTGCGTTACGTCGACGTTGTCGATTCATCCGAAACCGCTCCTGCCGCGAGTATTATGACGCATATCCCGGCCAGCATGACGCAGCCGTCGTTCGACATAACCACGCTATTCAACGGCCTGCAGCCCGTGATCGCTACTTTAAGCCCCGAAGATATCGACATCTTTACGGAGAACGCCGCGACCTACCTGTCCGGTGAGGGCGGACTCGGGCCGATGCTCGATAGCATCCGGAAGTTAACCGAGTTCGCATCGAACCGCCAGCAGGTTATCGCGACCCTGATGCGCAATCTCAATGCCGTGGCTGAAGTGTTCGGGGGGCATTCCAAGGATTTCGTTCGGGTGCTGGACTTACTGAACCGACCCGTTGACGCCGCCATCAGCGTAATCGACGAATTCCGCAAGTCTGAGCTTTACGGGCCCGGATTCACAGCGGATGCGATCCGAATCCTTGAGAACGTAGGATTCCCACACGGCGAGAACCATAAAATCGTGCAAAAACCCGACGGAAGGATCGATATCGTCGACCCCTCGGGCGGTGATATCGCAGAGGGGCTCGACCGCGCAGTTACCGTCTTCGACGACTATATTCGCGACGTCGAGAAGTTGATACCCGTCATGTGGGACAACATCCCTCCGCCGTCGTCGCCGGACGTGCCACAACCTTGTTCGCGGGGGCGCGCCCAACTACCCGACTCCTTGGATGTACTGCTGAATGGCCAGAGAGTGATCTTATGCAATCAATAAAAGCGTTGGGCAGCTCAACGTTGTGGGGGGTGGGCGCGCTTGCGATGGTGGTGGTGCTGGCGATCGCAGCCGCCGCGGTCTATGTGAGCCCTCCCGGCCAGAGGACGGTTGTCTTCTACACCGATGACGCGGCGGCGGTCCGTCCAGGTGACACCGTGCGGATTGCCGGAATCACAGTTGGCAAGGTGAAGGACCTGGCGATCGAGCCGAACCGGGTAAAGGTCCGTACTACGGTGGACGACGACGTGTTTGTCGGTGACCAATCACAGGTTCAGGTGCGCATGCTCACGGTGGTCGGCGGTTATTATGTGAATCTCGTGTCACTGGGCAACAAACCATTAGCGAAAAATTCTATTCCGATGGAACGCGTGACCATGCCCTACAGCCTTATGCGTGCCCTAACCGATGCGACGAAGGTCACGGACCGCGTCAGTCCGAAGCCGATTCGTGAATCGCTGGACCAACTCCAGCAAGGGCTTACCGGTACAAACGTAGATACACTTTCCGCAGTCATCAATGCCGGAAATGCTCTCACGAGCACCATAGAGAAACAGCGGGGTCAGATCTCGTCGATTCTCGATCTTTCTGACGAATATATCGAATCCCTGCGTGATTTCAGCGGAGAGCTCAAACGACTCGTCGCCAAGCTTTCCATTTTGGAGCAGACGTTGATTTTGTACGGTAAGGGGTTTGGCGGTGCGCTCATGGGTATGGGTGACATCGGTGATATGTTCCTCCAACCGCTCGGTGAATTTTGGGTCAACAATCGGGAAGAATTTATCGAGAAGGTTCGCGATTGGCAGGACAGGATCACCAGATGGGTAGACAACAACAGCAGAATCGTACCCAGATTGCGCCGGATCAGAAACAAGATCGAGCGCGTGCTAGATGCCCAAAACGCGCCACCGGAGCTGCTTGCCACCGACCTGTGCATCCCGATGCCGGAAAGTCCGTGCTGATGGCCGCGGTAATAGTTCGTCGGATATTCCGCATCGCTATTGCTATGGCCACGGCCGCGGCAACCATCGCGATGACGGCCTCGTGCAGCGGCTCGAGTTCACGGGCGGACGCGGCATCATATTGTGCGATCCTGCCGGACACTGTCGGGTTGTATGTCGGTAACCCGGTCACCCAGATGGGGTACCAGATCGGCAAAGTGACGTCCATCGACGCCAATCCCACCCAGGTCCGGGTCGACTTCTCTGTGGGCGAGGGCCGGCCACTTCCGCATGATGTCAAGGCCGTCATCCGATCGCCGTCGATCCTTGCTGACCGTGCGCTGGAACTGGTCGGCAATTACAGTGGGGGCGCGCGCCTGGACGGCGGTAGCTGCATTCCCCTCGACCACTCCTTTTCACCCAAAACCATATCCGAAGTTGTTGGATCTGCGTACAACTTTATTAACTCGATTAATCCCGATGGGTCAACGAATATCGATGACACCGTTCGCGGAGTCGATCAGCTGGTGCACAATAATGGGGCAGGAGTCAACCAGCTTCTGACCAGAACGTCGTCCATGCTTGATAGCCCCGACCAGGCGATCAGCGAGATCGGATCGATCGTCCGCAACACCGCCGAGCTGACTGCGACGCTTGTCGAACTTCGGGACCCCCTCAAGGAGATCCTGCAGGATTCGCCCGTGGCAATTCAAAACGCCGGACAGGCTGTGAACGGTACCGCGGGGCTCGCCGGGCCTGGCAGCGGATATGGAACGCTCGGACCGCTGGCCGAGCTGGTGGCTATTCTGGAATCCAGGTTAGGCGAGCCGACGCAGATATTGCTCGACCACACAAGTGCCACCATTAGAAAGGTAACCCCCCACATCAACGCCTTGTCGGATCTGTTCGTCGTCGCGCCGTGGTGGATCAATACGGTAGCTAACCATTTCAACAGGCGCGATTTCCACACCTTCAACCTCGCCTACCGGCCTCCGTTGTATAGAATCCCAACACACAACGGGCTCGCGCTCTGCGGCATGATGAACGCAGCGTCGCCCGGCAGCTGCGCCGATGTGAACGGTCAGCCGTTTGCGGTCGATGTCGCGCTGCTGCAGTACGTACTCACCCAGGCGGCGAACCAATGAGCCGCCGGGGATGCGCGGTTGTCGCCGCTGTGGTAGCTGGTGCCATGCTGCTCTCATCGTGTGCGTCGATCACTGTGAACTCGTTGCCGCAGCCGGGTCGCAGCTATCGCAGCGGCTACGACATCGTTGTGGAGTTCGCCAACGTCCTCAACCTGCCCGACCGAGCAAAGGTCGTGGAGGATGGCACCGTCGTCGGTACGGTCACCAACATCGACCTCAAGAGCGATCATGTTGACGTCACCTTGCGGATTGGTTCCGAGGTGGTGGTGCCGTCGAATGTTCGCGCGACAATGCAGCAGGCCACGGTGCTCGGCGACACCTATGTAGCACTCGAGAGCGCCAAGCCGGGGGAGACGGCCCCGTCGTTGGGGCCGAATGGGCGAATTCCGTTGGCGCAAACAACCTCTCCGCCCCAACTTGAAGACACGATCGCCAACATGGCGAATTTTGTTGGCAGCGGGTCCATACAGCGCGCCCAGAACACAATAATCGGGATCAACAGGGTGACGCCGTCACGAACTACCGGCGAGCTCCCGAATCTGGTGAAACGTGTTGCGGGAGACCTCTCGGATCTAAGCGACAACATCGACACGGTCGATAAATGGCTCGACGGCGTATCCGGAACAGCCGATGTGATGTACAGAAATATTCCCAAATATGAATACTTTTGGTCACCGGACGGTATGCAGGGGTGGGACCGTTCAACACAGACGGCATGGTATGTGGCTACCGTACTTCCCTCTATCGGCACGATCTACAGTGGTGGATTCTGGCTGGTGCCACTGCTGGAGTCGCTCGGCGCTACAACGGAGGCCCTACAGAAGAGCAAATGGGCGTTCGAGAAGGAGGCGCCTGCATGGCAAAGATTGCTCACGGACTTCTTCCTCCCTGTGGACAAGTACCCGGCGATAAACATCACATCAGTGGTCGGTCCTGATGGAAGGGAACTGTTGGGCAATGTTCAGGATGTGTTACGGATGCTCGGAGCAACGCCATGAGAATACGGAACCTGCTGTCATTCGCTATGCTCGGTGCGATTATCGTCGTTGCGGTCAGCATTATTGCGTCGTACGGTGTGCGGACCGGGCTGCCCGCTAAACGAACCAATCTTTCCATGGCAGTGCCCGACATAAAGGGGCTTGTTGTCGGTTCAAATGTTCTGCTACGTGGTGTGGCCGTCGGCAAAGTGACCAGCATCAAGTCTACGGTCAGCGACGCTACCATCGACTTCTATGTTGAGGGCGACCGCCACATTCCCGTCGACTCTGAGGTGCGGCTGGACAATTTATCCGCGCTCGGCGAGGCGTTCATCGGACTGATGCCACGTACGAGCGGGGGGCCGATGTTGAAGGACGGTCAGCGCATCGCAACGGAGTCGATAAACGTGCCGCCCTCGATTTCACAGCTGGCAACGGCTGTTGTCCGAGTGCTCAACCAACTCGACCCCGAAGAACTCAAGCGAATCCTGAGTGAGGCCGACGCAGCCCTGCCGGCTCCCGCGCAGGTGCTGCCTAACCTGGCCCGGTCGAGCATGCTGCTCCGGGCGCAGGTGATGGGCATGCAGGGACGGGGACGGGAAGTAGTGGGTAATTTCCAGACGCTCCTGCAGAACGCGGGCTGGGTTGGGCCTAAGCTCGCTGACTCGGTGTCACCGACTTGGTACGCGGGATTGGGCATCGCGGGAACCTATCAGGGCATGATGCACACCATTCACTGGAATAACCCGAGAGACATGCAGCTGTTCGGGGATTTCCTCGAGAGGGTTCAGAAGTTCTTAGACTCGAGGGGGCCCGACCTCAAGGTGATCACGGAAGCGCTGTTGCCGCATTTCCAAGGTATCGGGGGAGCCCTTATGAATTTCGACAGTGCGCAGATCCTTTCCAACGTACTGCAGCACATCCCGGAGGATGGTGCGATTGAACTGCATGTCACCATTCCCGACCGTTAGGCCGGGCCATCATCGAGATTGTAAGGGGAACCCGTGACCGTGACTGAAAACGGAACCAAGAAGACGTCATCTGAGGTTACTGATGACGAGAAGACCGAGATGAGCACTAGGGACTCGAAGACATCCGCCGAAGCGTCTGGGTCTGGGCCGCCGGTCGGGTCTGATTCGAGCGATGACGAGCGGATCGAGGAGGACTCGAAGGCAATCGAGGAGGACTCCAAGGCAGTCGAGTCCGAGGCGTCCGGTCCGGAGCCGCCGGTCCAGAAGGTCCGCCGGCGTGTGTCGATTTCGGTGCGCGGATTGATATTGTCCGCGGTGATTTGTGTTTTAGTTGGTGCTATCGGCGTGCTGGCGTGGTTGTATATCGGTGCACACAGCAAATTGGATGCACAAGCCCGCGAGGCCGGCAACGATAAGCGTGCCGAGGAAATCGCGCTTGACTATGCCGTGCGTGCCGCGCAGATGAACTATCAGGACCTCAATGCCTGGAAGGTCGAGTTGGTCAAGGGGACTTCTCCCGAGCTGAAGGAAAAGCTGAGCAAGGCGGCTAACGATATGGAGCAGATTCTCGCTCCGCTTCAATGGACTTCGACGGCGCGGCCATTGGCGGCGAAAGTGCGCTCAGATACCGGCGGAACGTATATCGTCGATGCCTTCGTCAGCGTGCTCACCAAGACGGTGCAAGCTCCGGAAGGGCTTCAGTCCACCGCCACGTACAGCCTGACAATTGACAGCAACAAAGATTGGCAGATCAGCGATGTCGGCGGGATCGGCGCAACTCCTGGCCCAAGATAGCGAGTTGGGTTGGAGAAGCGGTTAGAGGATGGAGTATTCGGTGTCGGCGAAAGTGCGGCGGTGATGGGCGAGTGGATCTCGGAGGCGTCAGCCGGGCAGCTATCCCCTGCCCGGCTGACGATAACTGTTGCGGAGGGTGGCGTATGCGTATCTCAGCTGTACGAGCGTTGGTGAAGAGGAGCATCTCTTCCCGAGGCCCTGCCGTGATGATGTTGTGCGTCTTGATCGTGGTCTCGGGAACGGTCCTCGCCGGTCGTGCAGGGGCCGATCCGCTGGATCCGCCTGGACGCGATGAGGTCGCGCCGCGGCTGCCCGTGGTGATACCAACTGCCAGCAACTGGCAGCCTAAGTTTCCATTCCCGTTTGATCAGACTCGAGGCCAAGTTACCGAGACGGATATCAATGCCGAACGCGAAATGTGCCAATGGTTCAATGAGCAATACTCCGATCTGAGGTTCCAGATCGAGAGATTTAATAACAGTTTGGTGCGCAGGAACGGCCAATGGGACGCCGATGGTGTGCAGGAGCGGGCTGATGCCGTGACGGCGAATATCGACCAGTCGGTGGACTTCCTCGCTCCACGTGCTGAATCTCTTACCCAGGCCTATGACCATGCGGGAGACATGTACTTTCCGATCTACCAGGGCCAGGCCTTCTACCGCCTGTACCAGCATCTGTACAACGTCGGCAATGGCATTAAGGGCCGCCAGCCGACCTGGTTTACCGGCCCGTCGTTCCAGGAAGTGTTGCATTGGGGCAGCAGGATCAATCGGTCCCGTGTCTGTGACTGAGCATCGGCGTACAGACGCGTAGTGGGCAGAAGACATTTGGATGAGGAGGGATAGGTGCTGAGAACCTACGCCGACACTGGCGCGGCATCTCCGGGCGTTCGATGCTGCACACCGAGAGTCGGCAATGCAGTTGTGGCAGTGGCGGTTATCGCAGCCGCCGGCGTCCTGTTCACGCCGCCGGCTGCCGCCGAGGCTGATCCGAATCTCAAGGACACGGTGGTTTCGGAGCGGGCCAAGACGCAATGCCCGCCGCTTCGATATGACCCCATGGTCGAACACGCCGCGGAGATCGTGAATCGTTCAACCGACGACTATGTCAGCCACAGAACGAAGAACGTGCCAGCCGACGGGCCGACGGACTCGCTGCCTATTCTGAAGGATCTTGGTAGCAGTGCGACCGCGGCTTTGTCGCTTCAAGGCGCTGGCCACAACAGCGACAAGGACGCCATCCATGGCGTGGTATTGGAAGGGATTACCCCGGGCGTCGGTAAGGTCTTACACAAGGGCGTGGGTGTATTCAAGCCTTTGGAGGAGTTAGGCGCTCCCCCGTTCGGGGATTGCTCCTTGAACACTTTCGGTGTCAGCATGATTCACAATGTGGAGCACGGTTTCAGCCTCGCCACGGTCGTCCTGGCAACGATATGACCGGCGAGAGTGGGACGCGGCCGAACATATCTCCGCGGGATCGTCTGCGTGCACGGGCACCCGTGGTACCCGCTGATGGGCCCGCCCGCACCCGGTCAGCCGACACAGTCGAATCGATCGTCATAGCCCCTATAGGAGGCCGCATGCTGCGGGTCATAGAAGTGATGATCGCCTGCGTAACAGTCTGCATAGCAGCACTCGTAAACGCATCTACCGCTTCGGCCGACGAACTGGTGACGTATGAGGTGGTTTCCGAAGACATCGGAATGGCGAATATCGAATATGAGGATTCGACCGGGCGGGTAGCGCAGGAGGGTGTGATGCTTCCATGGCGCGTTGACGTCATGGTTCATGCGGTACGTAAACCGCCGCCAGATGGCAGTCAGGTCCGGGCGGATTGGCGCCCGGTCGCTGGGCCGGCCAAGTGGGTGAGTGTACGTATCATCTACCAGGGTAAACTGCTCTGCCAAAATACTTTAGACGTTGGGAACGCCACCTGTTACGGGATCACCCCGCGCATTACCTAAAATAGCTGCGGGCCGGTTTCGTGGTCCAGACGAGTCCAGACGAATGGGCGGATCGCTCACCGGGCGAGTGTGTCCACGACTCTGACGTCGCGCGGTCGCATCAGTGATGGCAAGTTCAGATGATGGCCAGCACCATCGTCGTCTACCCGGCAGGGCCCTGCCCCGGGTAGACGACGAACCCGCGCCTAGACCGGCGGCCGGTGTCCGCTTTGTGAACCAACTTTCACTATTGGCGCGTGACTAGCTGTAGCATGGGCCGCCGGTGTCTGGCGGGTTACATGCTGCGGGCCCCAGCGTCACCCAGCTCTGATCTGTCCAAGGCGCCGATAGCCATGTTTTGGTGGGCTCGATCACGAAACGAAGCGGACCGCGCTCGCAATAGGTCCTGTTATCCACCGTCGCTGCACAAGTTGTCCCTTCGTGCGTAATGCGACTGTGCGCGGGTAGCGGCCGTTCCGCTTGGGTATTCGGGAACCGTGCCGCTACTGTCCAGTCGTAGTGCATTGCCCGGTCTCCGTCGATCCAGCCAAGGTGGCTGACTCCTGGTGGGGCTCCGGGGATATCGCCAGCGCAGCCGAAGCTACCCCTGCGCCAGATCCCGCAATTCTGTCCCGTCGGGGACACGAACCACACGCCGCCGGGAAGGGCGTAACTGCCGGCGTCGACGTCGTCGTAAAACCGGATATCTGGATAAGGATTGGGCCCTGCGCCCGCTGGGTCCGGGTCGGCCTGAGCCGCCGCTGCGCTACTCAGCGCCAGAATGCCTACACCAACAACTGTCGCGGTGCGGTACAGGCGTTTTGCTGTCCGCTTTCCCCGGTGATGGATGTAATGACCCACGCAGATGACGGTATCAGAAAGTAGAGCAAACCGTTAAGTTTTCTGTCGGTTCCGGTCGAAAAGTGGGTTGCCGGCAGCGTTCGATTGGAACAGTAATCACTGTGGCGGATTGGGCAGAGATCTGGCGGTTGCGCCGGTCGGAATGAAGTGTATGCCGATCAAGGCGAACGCTGGGGGTGGGCCGCAATACGGTGCGGCGAGCGCTGGCAGCTGGCGGGGCCGCCAAAGTTCAGCGGCCAGCTGGCGTGTCGAAAGTCCACGCCGTCGAGCAGCAGACGGGAGTTGTTGCGGGCATATCCGTCGATGCCGGCGACGGTGATCGCCGAGCGGATCGGAAGGACGCATGGGTCAGTCAAGCCCATGAGACTCAGTTGCTTTGGCGCGAGCTGTTAAGCCTGGGTGCCTGCTGGCGGGGGCAGGGGGTCCTGTTGTTGGACGCAGTCCACGGTGCAACCGGGCGACCACGGGGCCGGCGGTCGATCGACGGCGTCAGGCGGTCCGACGTCGATCAGCGGCATCTGCGCCAGCGGATCGGTGGATGGCAGTCCGTGCATGTTGAGCGGCAGCCCTGGACCAAGCCCCTCCGGATTCTCCAAGTGCATGTCGCCGAGTGGCGGAGCGAGCCCGCTTATCGGGGGCAGATCGATTGGCACCACGCCTGTGGCATAGGCCGCGGCCCAGCCCAACACGTTGCGGGCATACGGCATCGAATTGTTGTAGCGCAGCACTGCGGACAGAGCCTGCGACTGGTCCCGTAAGTCCAGCCCGCCACTGCACAGGTACCGGGCAGCACCCAGCGCGGCGTCGTACAGGTTTTGCGGATCGGTGTCGCCGTCGCCGTCCCCGTCGGCGGCATAGCGCGCCCAGGTGCGGGGAAGGAACTGCATCGGTCCCATGGCACGGGCGTAGGTGATCTGACCGCCAGCTCTGCTTTGGACGATGGTCTCGTTGCCAGGCAACGTACCGTCTAGCGGCGGGCCGTAGATCGGCCGGACGGCGGTGCCGCGTGCGTTGGTGGCACCGCCGTTGGCGTGCATCGACTCGATGCGACCGATCCCGGCCAGCAGGCTCCAGCTGATCCCACAACCGGGGTCGGAGGCCGCCATCATCTGCTCGGCGTTGCGGTACGCGGACAACGCCATGGCCGGGATGCCCAGGGCGCCAACGTGGTTCATGACCGCCGCCGGCGGAGGTGGGGCCGACGGGGATGCCGACCCGATATGCACGCTGGCCGGCGGACGCTGGATCGCGACTACCGACAGGCCGGACGGGCCACTGTTACCGACCATCACGGCCGCCGGGGCAACGGCCGCGTCGCGCACAGGCACTATGGGGACCGGAGCTGCGCCGCCCGCACCGACCAGGACCAGGGGGGTGAGCACGGCGACGCTCAACGCCGGTGCCCGTCTCACCCGAATTGCCCGTTTACATATCAGCGGAAGGCCGAGGTGTGACCAACCGGCCACCGTCATCAGCAATTTGGGCACCAAGGCGGGCTCTTTAGCGTGCGGCATCCGACGGTGACGCGCCAATGTGTGCAACCTGCTTTCCGCGTACGCCGCAGCCGGCGCCGGCTTCGGGGTTTCGCTAAGTAGTGATCAGTTGGTGGGCGGTTCGTCGTCGGGGAAGTCGTGCACTTCGTATTTGTGGGTGCCTTCCAGGTCGTCGGTGATCGCGGCCTGGGCGTTCTTGGGCAGGGTGTGCAGGATCTCGCGGACCCGGGCCCGGCGCCGGGCGACCGCTTTGCGCTCGGGCATTCCCGGTGAGGTGGTCAGCTGCGGGGGCACGCCCTCGATCTCCTCGACACCGCCGTGGTGCTGACCGGCATCGAGCATGGCCTGCTCCTCGGCCATGGTGGCCTGGTCCTTTTCCTCCGACATCCCGATCGGCCCGATCCGG
>NZ_MLQM01000020.1:0-46880 GCF_001854525.1 Mycobacterium talmoniae | reverse complement strand
GATTTGGGCGTGCGCGGCACCGATCACCGCCGCCGCGCACGCCGAAATCCGCCGCCGCGGACCCCCGCCACCTCGCCCCATTTGCCACCCTCGTCTCAGGCTTCGCCCAGCGGCCCGGGCGCCGCAACCAGCGGATCAAGAATACTGTCCCATCACCACCGCTTTCGGCGGCAATTTCCGACACGAGCGCCGCGTCCGCCCGATCGCTGCTAGGTTTGCCGATGCGGTGCGGCCGCCGTGCCAGGCCTCACGGGAAGCGTTGGAAGCACCGGTCCGTGTCGCCGTCGAGCAGGCCGGAGCGGAACGCCAGGATCCGGGTGAAGCCGGCGGGCACGGTGTTGCCGTTGACGTCGCTGGCGACCAGGCCGTTGGCCAGGATTCCGGAGACGGCCTCATCGAGGTCGCCGGCGGACAGAATCAGGCCCTTGCCCTCGGCGATACCGCTCGGGTCGGCCATCCCGCGCTGCCCCACCCCGGTCAGACACGCGGTGCGCAGACCCGCCATCGCCGACGTGAGCCCCACGCCGCGTTCGCGCTGCAGCGCCAGCGCATAGCGCGACATGACCACCGAGAAGGCGGAGTCGTCGCCTTGCAGCATGACCTTGTTGGCCTCGTTGGCGGACTGGCCCATCTCCTGCAGGGCGGGCAGGTCGATGTTGATGGTGTTGGTGGCCGGGCAGTACGAGGCGGGTGGGCTGGGTTCGGCGTCGGCGCACTTCCCGGCGTCGTAGGACAGCGTGGGCGGCTCCTTGGGCGCGAAGATCCGGTTCATCACGTCCATCAGCGTCGACAGGTTGTCCTTGTCGATGGGGACTTCCCCGGTCTCCACCCGGCCGGTGGATTCCACCCGCAGCGACATGGGCAGGTCGCCGCGGCGTTGTTCGATTTCCTTGAGGTCGATGGCCGCGCAGGCCGGGGTGCCGGTGTCGAAGCCGATCTGAAATGCGCTGACCCGGTCCAAGGCGGTGCCGTGGCCCTCCTTGATCCCCTCTTCCTCCCCCGGCCGCAGCACGTCGTCGCGGATCTGGATGAGCCCGGCCAGCAGGTGGTTGAGGCCGTCGGTGGTGCTCAGGGTGAAGCGCGGCGACTGGCCCTCGGCCACCCAGCGCATGTACACCCCGGCGAAACAATCCGCCTGCTGCTCGGCGACGATGGTCGGGGTCTTTCGGATGTCGACCAGCTTAGACATGTCCTGCAACGCATGCCCGTACTCGTGCGCCAGCACCCCGGTGACCGAGATGTCGCCGTAGTATTTCTGCCCGGTCGGCAGCAGCACGCCGCGATCCCAGGCGATCAGTTTGCATTTGAAGCTGTAGAAGGCGTTGGGCTCCTTGTAGGTCCGGGTGCCGCAGACCTTGGGACTGGACGGATCGGCCGAATCGTAGGAGATGAGTTTCTCGATCGGGGTGAACGTGGTGCCGTTGAGCCCGTCGTAGTTCTGCTGCCAATAGTCTTGGATGTCGTTGACCGACAGCAGCGCCAGCTTGTCGATCTTCCCATTGTCGGTGTGCTCCACCGTGCCGGTGGGTGCCGGAGCGTTGTCGCGCGGCCCGCTGGGGCCCTCGGTCACCGGCAGCCCCCCGACCCGCGCCGGGTTGTAGAGCATCGAGACCGCCTGCCCGTCGACCACCGACCCGCATCCGGCCAGCACCAGCGCCGCGCAGGCACCGATGATCGCCGCCGTCATCGGTGCTCGGGTCCGGCCCCGCCGGTCGCGACCTTGATCCATCTGCCAACCTCGTCTCGGGCGTCGCCAGGCGGCGTGGTTGCCGCAACCAGCGGAACCAGAATACTGTCCCAGCCCCGCGGTTTTTGGGCGGGAATTTCAGGACGCCGGCAGCGGCGCCCGGGCCAGCAGCCAGGCCTCGCCGCCACCCTCCCCGGCGTCCACCAGCTCCAGGTCGGCGAACGCGGCCGGCAGTTCCCCGGCGCTGGCCCGAAACGGCCCGGCCGCGGCGCCGACTTCGCTGAGCGCGCTGATCGCCAGCAGCCCACCGGGCGCCAGCCGCGCGATAATCGCCCGGTCCAGGCGGCGGTCCCGGAACTTGTGGCACAAGATGATGTCGGCGGGCGGCCCGGGCGGCAGACCACCGTCGAGATCCACCACGTCCAGGCGGCACCGGTCGCCGACTCCGCTGCGCCGGGCCAGCTTTCGCGCCTGATCGATGGCCACCGGCGACACGTCGACGCCGAGGACGTCCAGCCCGCGGCGGGCCAGCCACACGGCGGCCAGCCCTTGTCCGCAGGCGAGCTCCAGGGCGTGTCCCGCGGTGGGGAACAGGTGTTGGTGGGGACGGAAAACCAGGGGTGGGCCGATCAGCGTGACCGGTGCCGCTCCGCGGCCGGCGTATTTGTCATCCCAGCGGATGCGGTCCTGGCGGCTCACCCGCCCACCCTACGAGGCGGTCGGGCCGGGTGTAGACGTTCATCGATTCGCCGCGCAGGAACGCCACCAGGGTCAGCCCGGACTGGCTGGCCAGGTCGACGGCCAACGAGGACGGCGCGGACACCGCGGCCAGCAGCGGCACCCCGGCCATGACGGCCTTCTGGGTCAGCTCGAACGACGCCCGACCGCTGACCAGCAGGGCGGTGCCGGCCAGCGGGATCCGGTGGTGTTCCAGCGCCCACCCGATGACCTTGTCGACGGCGTTGTGCCGGCCGATGTCCTCGCGCACCGCCAGCATGGCGCCGTCGGCGGAAAACAGCGCCGCGCCGTGCAGCCCGCCGGTGCTGGCAAAAACCTTCTGCGCGTCCAGCAGCCGGCCCGGCATCACCGCCAGGGTCTCGGCGGCCAGCCGGAACGGATCATCACCCGGGCAGTACCGGCTGGTCAGCAGCACCGCATCCAGCGAGGCCTTGCCGCACACGCCGCACGACGAGGTGGTGTAGAAGTTCCGGGTGACGTCCACGTCGGGGGCCGGGACGTGGGGCGCCAACGTCACGTCCAGCACGTTGTAGGTGTTGATTCCCGCGTCGGTGGCACCCCGGCAGTACTGGACGGCGACGATGTCGTCGCGGCCGGCGATCACCCCCTCGGTCAGCAGGAAGCCTTGCGCCAGTTCGACATCGGAGCCCGGGGTGCGCATGGTGACGGTGATCGGGGTGCCGTTGACCCGGATCTCCAGCGGCTCCTCGACGGCCAGGGTTTCCGGCCGGGTCACGCTGCGTTCAGCGGTCAGGTGCCGGGCCCGCCGCCGGGCGGTCACCCGCCCCATCAGCGCCGCTCCAGCCGGACGACGATCGCCTTGGACACCGGGGTGTTCGATTTGGCGGCGACGTGGTCCAGCGCGACCAGCGCATTGGTCTCCGGGTAGTAGGCGGCGGCGTTGCCGACCGGGGTCTGGTAGGCCACCACCATGAAGTCGGGAGCGCGGCGCTCCTGGGTGCGGCCGTCGCCGTCGGTGAACTCCGACACCAGGTCCACCCGATCGCCGTCGGTCAACCCGAACCGCGCGATGTCGGCGGGGTTCACGAACACCACCCGGCGCCCGCCCTTGACCCCGCGGTAGCGGTCGTCGAGGCCGTAGATGGTGGTGTTGTACTGGTCGTGGCTGCGCAGGGTCTGCAGCACCAGCCGGCCGGGCGGCACCTTCACCCACTGCAGCGGGTTGGTCGCGAAGTTGGCTTTGCCGCTGACGGTGGGGAATTCGCGGGCGTCCCGCGGTGGGTGCGGCAGCTGAAAGCCGTCGGGGGCACGGACTTTGGTGTTGTAGTCGGCGCAACCGGGCACCACCGCGGCGATCGCATCGCGGATGGTGTCGTAGTCGCCGGCGAAGTCTTCCCACGGCACCGGGTGCTCGGGGCCCAGCAGCGCGCGGGCCAGCCCGCAGACGATCGCCACCTCGCTGCGCACCTGGTCGCCGGGCGGGGTGAGCCGGCCGCGGGACAGGTGCACCATGGACATCGAATCCTCCACGGACACCTGTTGTTTGACGCCGTTTTGGATGTCGCGGTCGGTGCGTCCCAGCGACGGCAAGATCAGCGCGGTGCGGCCGTGTACCAGGTGGCTGCGGTTGAGCTTGGTGGACACCTGCACGGTCAGCGCGCAGGTGCGCAGCGCGGCCTCGGTGACCGCGGTATCCGGTGTGGCCGAGGCGAAGTTGCCGCCCATTCCCAGGAAGACTTTGGCGCGACCGTCGCGCATGGCGCGGATCGCGTCGACGGTGTCCAACCCGTGTTCGCGGGGGGTGACGATGCCGAACCGGGCGTCCAGCGCGGCCAGGAACTCCTCGGGCATCTTCTCCCAGATGCCCATGGTGCGGTCGCCCTGGACGTTGGAATGCCCGCGCACCGGGCACAATCCGGCGCCCGGCTTGCCGATCATCCCGCGCATCAGCAGCAGGTTGGTGACCTCGGCGATCGTCGGCACCGCGTGCCGGTGTTGGGTCAGTCCCATCGCCCAGCAGGCCACCGTGCGCTTCGATTCGGCGAGCATCTTTCCGACCCGCTGCAGCTGGTCCTGCTCGATCCCGGTGGCCTCGTAGACCGTGTCGAAATCGACGGCGCGGGTGCGGGTCTCATATTCGGCGAAGTTGGCGCAGTGCCCGGCGATGAAGTCGCGGTCGACGATGGTGCCGGGCGCGCGGTCGTCGGCCTCCAGCAGCAGCCGGCCCAGGCCGGCGAACAACGCCATGTCGCCGCCGAGCCGGATTTGGACGAACTCGTCGGCGATCGGCACCCCGTGCCCGACCACCCCGTGCACCTTCTGCGGATCCTTGAACCGGATCAGCCCGGCCTCCGGCAGCGGGTTGACCGCGATGATCTTCGCGCCGTTGGCCTTGGCCTTCTCCAGCACCGACAGCATCCGGGGATGGTTGGTGCCCGGGTTCTGCCCGGCGATGATGATCAGATCGGCGTGGGTGAGGTCCTCGACGGTCACCGAGCCCTTACCGACGCCGATCGCGTCGACCAGCGCGGTGCCCGACGATTCGTGGCACATGTTGGAGCAGTCCGGCAGGTTGTTGGTGCCGAAACTGCGCACCAGCAGCTGGTAGCAGAACGCGGCCTCGTTGCTGGTGCGCCCGGAGGTGTAGAACACCGCCTCATGCGGACTGTCCAGGGCGCGCAGGTGCTCGACGATCAGCCGGTTGGCGTCGTCCCATTCGATCGGCCGGTAGTGGTCGTCGCCGGGGCGCAACACCATCGGATGGGTGAGCCGGCCCTGCTGGGACAGCCAGTATTCCGGGCGTTCGGTCAACTCCGCGATCGAGTGGCGGGCGAAGAACTCCGGGGTGACGTGGCGGCGGGTGGCTTCTTCGGCGACGGCCTTGGCGCCGTTCTCGCAGAACTCGGCGACCTTGCGGCCACCGTGTTCCTCGGGCCAGGCGCAGCCGGGGCAGTCGAACCCGTGCCGCTGATTGAGCCGGGTCAGCGACGCCGCGGTCCGCCACGCCCCCATCGACGTCAGCCCGCGCTGCAGCGACACCAGCACCGCTTTGACGCCGGCGGCTTCCCGCTTGGGGCCGGTGGCCAGCACCGCGTGTTCGTCGTAGCTGGCATCGATGTCGCGATGGCTCACCGCTGCCTCCTCACGACGTGTTCCCTGTGGCCACGCGGTCCGCGGCCTTGTCATTGTCCCAAAATGCCGGTGGGCGCCACGAGCGGGTGAGCGTCCAGGCTGCCCGTGCTTTCGCGTTGGCCGCGCTGGCCCGGTGCCGCACCCGGTGCTCGCTCGTCGAGCCTGCGCTGGCGGCACCGAGTCTGCGCTGGCGGCATCGAGCCTGCGGTGAGGGCGTCGAGTCTGCGTTGGCGGCATCGAGCCTGCGTTGAGGGCACCGAGCCTGCGGTGGCGGCACCGAGCCTGCGGTGGCGGCACCGAGCCTGCGGTGGCGGCACCGAGTCTGCGTCCACGGCGCCGACCCTGCGCTCAGGCCCAATATCGGCGCGGAAACACGGCCTCACCGCAGTCTCGAGGGCCTCACCGCAGACTCGATGCCGTGAGCGCAGTCTCGAGGGCCTCACCGCAGACTCGATGCCCTACGCGCAGTCTCGACGCCCTCAACGCAGTCTCGACGACACAGACGCAGACTCGACGCCATGGATACAGCCTCGACGCCACAGACACAGGCTCGAAGCCGGCGGCTATCTCCCGAAACCGGCGTCGCGCAGCGCCTGCGCCATCGACCCGGCGGCCGGCGCCGAGTCTCGGCGATCAGCACCCCGACCGGACCGCGGGTTTCTGCGCTCACCGCGCGGCGGCGGGGCCCCGTCGCGACGCCCGCCACGCTTGCCGGCTTTCCCGGGCTGCGGGGTGTCATTCAGCCGCAGGCTCAGCCCGATCCGCTGGCGTTCCACGTCGACGTCGACGACCTTGACCCGCACCACCTGCCCGGATCGGACCACCTCGTGCGGGTCGGAGACAAACCGGTCGGCCATCGCCGACACGTGCACCAGGCCGTCCTGGTGCACGCCGACGTCGACGAACGCGCCGAACGCGGCGACGTTGGTCACCACCCCTTCCAGCACCATGCCCACCTTGAGGTCGGCCACCTTCTCCACGCCGGCCGCGAAGGTGGCGGTGGTGAACGCCGGGCGCGGATCGCGTCCGGGCTTTTCCAATTCGGCGAGGATGTCGGTCACGGTGGGGATACCGAAGCGGTCGTCGGCGAAGTCGCCGGGTTGCAGCGACCGCAGCAACCGCTCATCGCCGATGAGTTCGGCCAGGGTGATACCGGCGCGGTCCAGGATGCGCCGCACCACCGGGTAGGCCTCTGGGTGCACCCCGGAGGTGTCCAGCGGGTCATCGCCGTCCCGGATCCGCAGGAACCCGGCGCATTGTTCGAACGCCTTGGGTCCCAGCCGGGGCACCTCCAGCAGTGCCCCGCGGTGGCGGAACGGCCCGGTCTTGTCGCGGTGCGCGACGATGGCCTCGGCCAGCGATTGGGTGACCCCCGAGACCCGCGACAGCAGCGGCACCGACGCCGTGTTCAAGTCGACGCCCACCGCGTTCACCGCGTCCTCGACGACGGCGTCCAGGCTGTGCGCCAGCGTGCCGGGCGCCACGTCGTGCTGGTATTGCCCGACACCGATCGACTTCGGCTCGATCTTCACCAGCTCGGCCAGCGGATCCTGCAGCCGGCGGGCAATCGACACCGCACCGCGCAGGGTCACGTCGAGCTCCGGCAATTCGTGGGCCGCGTAGGCCGACGCCGAATACACCGACGCGCCGGCCTCACTCACCACGGCCTTGGCCGGTGCGGCGGCGCCGGCGGCCCGGATATCGGCGATGAGTTCGGCGGCCAGGGCGTCGGTTTCGCGGGACGCCGTCCCGTTACCGATGGCGATCAGCTCCACGCCGTGCCGCGCGACCAGCGCCGCCAGCGTTGCCTTGGCGGTATCCCACTGCTTCTGCGGCTGATGCGGAAAGATCGCGCAGGTGTCGACGACCTTGCCGGTGCCGTCGACCACGGCCACCTTGACCCCGGTGCGGTAGCCCGGGTCCAGGCCCAGCGTGGTGCGGGCACCGGCCGGCGCGGCCAACAGCAGGTCCTTGAGGTTCTTGGCGAACACCGCCACCGCCTCCTCTTCGGCGCGTTGCCGCAGCCGGATGCGGGCGTCGACCGACGCGGAGAACATCAACCGGGTGCGCCACGCCCACCGCACGGTGTCGGCCAGCCACGCCGTGGCGGCGCCGGGCCCGGTCATGTCGATGCCCAGCGACCGGGCGATCATCGCCTGGTAGCCGTCGTCGGCACCGCCGTCGAAGGTCAGCGCCAGCGCCTCCTCCTTCTCCCCGCGCATGACGGCCAGCACCCGGTGCGACGGCATGCTCTCCAGCGATTCGGTGAACTCGAAGTAGTCGCGGAACTTCTGCGCCGCCGCACTTTTCGCCGCCTCCTCCGACCAGGGCGCGGTCCGCAGCGAGCCGTCGGCCCAGAACTTTTCCCGGACCGCGCCGACGAGCTCGGCGTCCTCGGACACCCGTTCGACCAGGATGTGGCGGGCCCCCTCCAGCGCGGCGGCGGTATCGGCGACCGCCTCGCCCAGGAACTGGGCGGCGACCTCCTCGGGAACCACGGTGGGCTCGGCCAGCAGCCGGTCGGCCAACGGCTCCAGACCGGCCTCGCGGGCGATCTGCGCCTTGGTGCGGCGTTTGGGTTTGTAGGGCAGGTAGATGTCCTCGACCCGGGCCTTGGTGTCGGCCGCCAGCAACGCGGTCCGCAACTCGTCGGTGAGCTTGCCCTGCTCCTCGATCGAGGCCAGCACGGTGGCCCGGCGGTCATCGAGTTCGCGCAGGTAGCGCAGCCGTTCCTCCAGGGTCCGCAGCTGGCCGTCGTCGAGGCTGCCGGTGACCTCCTTGCGGTACCGGGCGATGAACGGGACGGTCGCGCCCTCGTCGAGCAGCCGTACGGCGGCCGCGACCTGGGCCTCCCCCACGGCCAGTTCCTCGGCCAGGCGGGCATTTACAGACTTGACGGTTAGGCTCGCTGTCACGCGCAGGGACCCTACCGAATGGGTCTGACCGTACGGAGAATCGCGGAGTTGAGCCCGGCGAGTCTTCGGGTTTTGGCCATCGACACCAGGAAGCAGGCCCATGCAGATCCCGTTCGTCGATGCGGTGTTCCGGGCGTTGGACCGACGCCCGGCCGCGCCGGATCCGGACGTGACCATCGACGAGGTCGACAACCTCGACGAAACCGTCGACGATTTCGCCGACGCCGAACTGCCGTCGACCGACACCGCCCTGCTGCTGCAGAAGATGGAGAACCGGCTGGTTCGGCATCACCTGCGCAACCCGGACGTGCTGAACGGCGAGCAGCTGCGCCGGCTGCGCTACGTGCTCAACTTCGCGCGGCTCGCCGACTTCGAGCCGGGGGCGGCGGGCCCGGGCGGCACCCGCGGGCGCGGCGACGTGTCCGTCGGCGCCGAGATCGCCGGCTGGCGCGCCCGGATCGCCGACGCCTTCGAGGGTCCGCTGCGCGAGGAGCGCGACACGGTGACGGCCCTGCAGGCGGCCCGCGACGTGCTGGCGGGCCTGGCCGGCGACCAGGACGAGCAGCGGCAGCTGCTGGCCGAACACCACCGCAACGACTTCTCGGTCGCCGAACTGGACGCCGAGGTCGGCTACAAAAAGCTGGTCACGGTCCTCGGTGGTGGCGGCGGCGCCGGTTTCGTCTACATCGGCGGCATGCAGCGGCTGCTGGAGGCCGGGCAGGTGCCCGACTACCTGATCGGGTCGTCGTTCGGGTCGATCCTCGGCAGCGTCGTCGCCCGCGCGCTGCCGGTGCCGATCGACGAGTATGTGGCGTGGGCGAAAACGGTGTCCTACCGCGCCATCCTGGGGCCCGAGCAACTGCGCCGCCGGCACGGGCTGACCGGCATGTTTTCGTTGCGCTTCGACGAGTTCGCCGACGCGTTGTTCCGCCGCGAGGACGGCGAACAGATCCGGATGTCGGATCTGGCAATCCCGTTCGAGGCCGTGGTCGCCGGGGTGCGCCGAGGCTCCTTTGCCGCCCTACCGTCGCGGTTTCGCCAGCAGCGACTGGCCGCGCTGCGGTTGCGGTCGATCCCGTACCTGCCGATCGGCATCGGTCCGCAGGTGGCGGCGCGGATGTGGCAGGTGGCGGCGTTCATCGACTCGCGGGTGACCAAGCCGATCGTCATCGGGGACGAGGCGACCCGGGACTTCAACGCCGTTGACGCGGCGTCGTTCTCGTCGTCGATCCCGGGTGTGCTGCACCACGAGACCAAAGACCCCCGGATGGAACCGCTGCTCGACGCCCTGCTGGAGGACAACGACGTCGGCGCCCTGGTCGACGGCGGCGCGGCCAGCAACGTGCCGGTGGAACTGGCGTGGAAGCGGGTCCGCGACGGCAAGCTCGGCACCCGCAACGCCTGCTACTTGGCGTTCGACTGCTTCCACCCGCAATGGGACCCGCGGCACCTGTGGCTGGTCCCGATCACCCAGGCGATCCAGCTGCAGATGGTGCGCAATGCGCCCTACGCCGACCACCTGGTCCGGTTCTCCCCGACGCTGTCGCCGGCGAACCTGGCGCCCTCGGTCGCCACCATCGACCGCGCCTGCCAGTGGGGGCATCGCAGCGTCGATCGGGCGATTCCGGTGACGTCGGCGCTGCTGCAGCCGACGTGGTGGGAAGGCGACCGCCCGCCGGTACCCGGCGCTGCGCCGCTGGTGAAGTCGGTGGCCGCATCGATGAGCACGGTGATGAGCGCGATCCCGCTGCCCACCCAGCGGTTCGCCCGGTGGCGCAACCGCCGGTCGAGCTGAGCGCCCCGCCCGCGACGTCAGTCGGTCACCGGGTGGGTCGACGCCGTCGGCACGTCGGGGCGCTTGACATCGCGGCCCGCACCGGCCGACATGCTGGCGGCCTCGCCGCGCGCCAGGGCCACCGTCGCGACGATCACGACCACCACCATCGCGATCAGCAACGCCCACTCCGGGCCGTCGGCTTCCAACGTCTCCTTGAGCACGGTCGCCCCCAGCGCCACGGCCACCACGGGCTTGGCGACGGTGATCGTCGGCAGCGAGGCGGTCAGGGCGCCGGCGCGGAACGCCGACTGCTGAAAGATCATCCCGGCCGCCCCGGCCAGCACCCAGGCGTACAGCTCGGGGGTAAGCACCAATGCGCCCACCCCCTGGTGCAGCACCTCGACGACGCCCTTGGTCAGCACCGCGAACAGCGCCAGCGACGAGCCGGACACCGCCGCCAGCAGCACCGCCGAGAACGGGCGATCCGCCCAGCGCCGGGCCGCCAGCACACACAACGTCAAGACCGGGCCCAGGATGACGGCCACCACCAGCCAGGCTTGCAAGGAGCCGCGCGATTGGCCGACCGCCGGGTCGGCGGTCTTGATCAGCGCGGCCAGCGCGGCGACCAGCACGACCGCCCAGATCCATTCCCGGCCGGTCACCCGGTGGCCGGTCACTCGGGCATAGATCGGCAGCGCGAACAGCAGCACCGTCACCTGCAGGGCCGTCACCAGCATCACCGAGCCCTTGTCCAGGGCCGCAGCAAGCAGGCAATAGCTGGCGACATCGCCGAGGCCGCCCAGCCACCACCGGAAGTCGCGCACCAACATGCCGAACAGCTGCAGGTGGCCCACCTGCTCGTCGGTGACCTCCTGGGCGGACCGTTGGCGGATGACGCTCCCGATCGCGGCGGCCAGCGCGGCGCACAGCGCGAGGAATCCCGCGATCGTCGGATCCGGGATCGCGATATCCATAATCGACATTGGGGGTCCTCCCGGAGCGTTAGAGCGGAAACTTAGTGGCCGTGAGCTGCTCGGACAGCTCCCACAGCGCGGCGGCGGTGGTGGCCCGTTTGGCCAACGGGGTGCGCCAGGTCGGCTGGGTGCGCCCGTACAGCCCGAATCGCGGGCCGATGAACGTATTGCCTGGCAGCCGCTGCGCCGCCGCGTACAGCGTCTGCCGGGCGCCGAAGTCGGCGTCGGTGGACACCATCCGGTCGACGCCCAACACCGCGGCGTCGACGAACTTGCTGCCGGAGTTGCCTTGCAGGTTGGTGTGCGACCAGCCGGGGTGGGCGGCCAGCGCGCGCAGCGGTGATCCGGCCGCATCCAGGCGCCGCTGCAGTTCCTTGGTGAACAGCAGGTTGGCAAGCTTGGACTGGCTGTAGGACAGCCACGCCGAGTACGGCCGGGACTTCCAGTTCAGGTCGTTGAGGCTGATGTAGCCGAAGTGGTGCATCAGCGAGGACACCGTCACCACCCGGTCGGTGATCTTGGGCAGCAGCAGGTTGGTGAGCGCGAAATGGCCGAGGTGGTTGGTGCCGATCTGGCTCTCGAAACCGTCGACGGTCAGCGCGTACGGCACCGCCATGACCCCGGCGTTGTTGATCAGCACATCAACACTCGCGATGTCGTCGGCGAAGCGCTGCACCGACGCCAGATCCTGCAGGTCCAGGGGGCGCACCTCGACGTCACCGGTCATCCGCTGCGCGGCGGCCTCCCCCTTGGCCACGGTGCGCACCGCCAGGATGACGCGGGCACCGACTCGGGCCAGCTCGCGGGCGGTCACCTCGCCGAGCCCACTGTTGGCGCCGGTGACGATGACGGTGCGGCCGGCAAACGACGGCAGATCGGCTGCGGTCCAATCAGACATGGCAGCCACCCTAATCCGGCGGTGCGGGTGGTTCCGACGGGGATTGGTCGGGAGCGGCGATCCCGGCGGGAAACGACGACCCGGCGAATCGCGGACCGCATTGCTCGTCAACGGGGACGCCGCAGGTATCGTGCGCGGGATGTACCTCGCCGTCATCGTCAACCCGCAAGCCCGCAAGAACCTTGCCGCTCGGGGTGATCGCAGCGCCGCGTTGCGGCGTATCGTCGGCCAGTGGGGCGAGGTGCACGAAACCGCCTCTATCGAGGATCTCCGCGAGACCATCAAGCAGCTCAATCCGCGGGTCACCCACCTGGTAGCCGACGGCGGCGACGGGGCGCTGCACTGGTTGATCAACGAAATCGAGCACTGCGTCCCCGACCAGCAACGCTGGCCGACGTTTGTGCCGACCAACGGTGGCAGCGTCAACGCGGTCGCGCGCAAGGCGCGGATCCGCGGACGGGCCGATGCGATTGTTCGCGCGCTGACGGCCGCGGCCAAGGCGGACCAGCCACCGCCCGACGTGTGCCTCGACACACTGGCCCTCGATGGGCAGACGGCCGACGGCGCGGCATTTCATCGGCTGTGCTTCGGGCTGGCCGCCGGGGGTGTCGGCAACCGGTTCTACGACAAGTACTACTCCAACCCCGATCATGGCCGGTTGGCCGTCGCCCGGGTGATCGGGCGCTCGTTGGCCGACTACCTCGCCAATAAGGTTGCGCCCGGCCGGGTGCACCGGCCCAACTGGGCGGCGCACCTGTTCGCACCGACGCACGCCCGCGTGGTCATCGACGGCCAGGAGGTCCCGACGCGGAGCCACCGGTTGTTGCACGCCGGCGCGATCGACCTGCGGATCGGCGGACCGCTGCGGCTGTTCCCCCGGGCGTCCGAGCCCGGTCTGCTGCACTTTCAGGCCGGCGAGACATCGCCGTCGCGGATCATCGTGCAGCTTCCCACGGCGCTCACCAACGGCAGGATGCGCGGGGAGCGGGTCCGCGACGTCAACGGCCGGGAGATGGTCATCGAGGCCGAGGACGAGCCGCTGTCGCCGATCATCGACGGCGAGCGGTTCGACGGCATCGTCAAGTTGGTGGCCCAAGCCGGGCCGCGGGTCCGCGTCGCGCAGGTAGTCGCCTCGTAACGGTCGGTGGACGCTCAGCGCCGGGTGCGGATGGCGTGGGTGATCTGGGCGGAGAGTTTGGGGTCGGCCAGCAGCTGGTCGATGAGCGCGGCGAGAACCTCCTGGCCGGTCACCCGCGCGAGCCCCAGCCGGTCGGCGGCTTCGCGCTGCCAGTTGTCGAGGGCGCGGTGTTGGGCCAGTGGCAAGTCGACGGTGCGCCGGGTGCGCTGGATCCGCGGCTGTCCGATGACGACGGGTTGGGTCGGCGCGGCGGCGACCGAGGGCCTGGACGGTGTGCGGGACCTGTCGTTGCTCATTTGGTGCGACCTCCCTTCTTCGGCTTGTGTCAGTATATGAGGACATCAGTGACGATGGACGGGACGCGCGTCCCCGGAGCGGGTGGCGTTACGCGATGTCGCTGGACCCCCAGGAGCCCCGGCAGGAATGCCGCGCTTCGCCGGCTGCGGAGTCCCCGATAGCAGCGGCACGTTTCCGTCGGCGCCATCAGCCAAGGTTGCTGTGGAGCCGCGAGCTTGGCTGGTATAGCACCTCAATGCTGCGGTATACATGTTTGCGGATAGGCCGTCATGAGTCCGCCGACGACCTGGCCCTACGCGGTACTATCGGGTGAACTCCAGCCCAACGATCATTGAATGAACAAGCGCGTAGATCCGCACTTCAGTATCGGCGTATCTGCATACTCAGCTACAATTCTGCAGTTCAGACGGCATCTACTGAGATACGCATCGCAGTATCCGCAGAGCTACTCGATTACGTGAATTCGTTAATCCTGGCACCAGGAAACGTAGCGCGCTGCACTGCACAAATACGGAAGTTCTGGAATATATCCGAGTTAGCCTGGGAGATTCTTGTGAATTTAATACACACCGGCCAAAACGATCCAAATGACTTTGCTTGAGGCCGCCTGGCGGCGCTAGTATCTCCTTACCGATTGTGGTGAAGGACGTTGATTCCGGCTAAGGCCGATTGGAAGAGAGGATGGCGCCGACGATGAAGACGCTGATCGACTACCTGCAGACATGGGAAGCGCAGAAGCCCGACCAGACCGTCTTCCGGTTTGTCGACGTCGAGGGCCGCGAGCTCGAGCACTACACCTACCAGAGCTTCGCGGAGCGCACCCGCGAGCTGGCCTCCTACCTGTCCACCGAGGCCGGGCTGCAGCGCGGAGACCGGGCGCTGCTGGTCTACCCGCCGGGGCTGGAGATGGTGGCGGCGTTCTACGCCTGCGCACGCATCGGGGTGATCGCCGTCCCGGTCAGCCCCCCGTTGCCGATGTCGTTCGAGGCGGGCCTGGCCAAGCTCAGCTTCATCGCGCGGGATTCCCAGGCCAAGGCGGTGCTGTCCACCAAACAGCTCGAGTACGACTTCCGGCTGCTGCTCGGCAACCAGCAGGGTGGGCTGCCCTGGGCCGACATCGCGCAGCTGCCGGAGCTGCCCTGGTTCGCCACCGACGCCACGCAGGACTTCGGCGGCACCCGTGTGGCCGACACCCCCGGCGAGGTGCTGTTCCTGCAGTACACCTCCGGCTCCACCAGCGACCCCAAGGGTGTGATCGTCAGCCACGCGAACATCATCGCCAACGCCTCGGCCTTCGACGGCGCGCTGGTGGCGGCCAGCTGGCTGCCGCAGCACCACGACATGGGCTTGATCTCCGCCTACCTGTTCATCATGGTGCTCGGCGGGACCACCCACGGCATGTCGCCGGTGGACTTCCTGCAGCGGCCGTCGTCCTGGCTGCGGCTCATCAGCGAGACGGGTGCCAGTCACGCGCCGTCGCCGAACTTCGGCCTGGAGTACTGCCTGCGGGAGGACAAGCTGCCCGACTCCGAGCTGGCCGGCATCGACCTGAGCAGCCTGGACAGCGTGGTCGTCGGCGCAGAGCCGCTGCGGGACAAGACCTTCACCCGCTTCCGGGAGCGCTTCGCCCCCTACGGCCTGCGGCCCGACGCGGTGACCGGCGCGTTCGGTTTGGCCGAAAACACCCTGGGCGTGTCGCTGTGGGGCCGTCAGACCGTGACGGTGAACAAGCGGGCGCTGGAGCAGAACCTGGTGCGGATCGAAAAGGCCCTGCCCGAGAACAACAACCAGACCCCGCTGGTGAGCTCCGGCAAGCCCATCGCCGGAAACGTGATCCGCATCGTCGAGCCCGACACGCATCGGGACCAGGGCGAGAACCGGATCGGCGAGATCTGGGTGGCCGGCGCGTCCAAGGGCGGCGGCTACTGGCACCGCCCCGAGGCCAGCGCGGAGACGTTCGAAGCCCGCATCGTCGGCGACGACGAGCACACCTACCTGCGCACCGGTGACATCGGCTTCCTGTACGAGGGTGAGCTGTTCGTCTGCGGCCGGACCAAGGACCTGATCATCGTCCGCGGCGTCAACTGCTACCCCTCCGACATCGAAGCCATCGCGGAGCGGTCGGCCCCGCAGATCCGCAACGGCTGCGTCGCCGCCTTCTCCGTCGAGCGCGACGACCAGGAAGCGCTGGTCGTGGTCGCCGAGGTGCGGGACCAGCAGGCACTGCCCGACGGCAAGATGCTGGCACGCGCCATCCGCCGGCACTGCCACATCGATCCGCACACCATCCTGTTCGCGCCGCCGCGCAGCATTCCCAAGACCACGTCGGGCAAGATCCAGCGCGCGCGGACCCGCCAGCTCTGGCTGGACGGCAAGCTGACCGTGCTGGGCAGCTACACCCACCAGGTTCAGGAAGCGCCGGCCATCGCCGTGGGTCCGCTGGAGCGGTTCCGTGACCTCATCGAAAGCTACGACCTGACCGGGACCGAGGACTGCTCGTTCGCCGACCTCGGTATCGACTCGCTGGCGCTGGCCCAGCTGCGCACCGACCTGCAGGCCTTGCTGGAAGAGCACGGCGCCGGCGGGCTGGCCGAGGAGGTCAACACCCGGCTGCTGCAGCGGCTGACGGTCGCCGAGTTCTTCGGCCTGGTGCAGCAGTTCGGCGACGAGTCCGGGCAGGGGCTGGACACACTGCGGCAGGCGCTGGATCAGATTCGCGCCGACTACGACGCGTACGAGACCAACCAGATGCGCGCCGACACCCAACTGCCCCTGCCGGCGCTGCCGCCCGCGCGATCGGGTGCGCCCAGCGACATCCTGCTCACCGGTGCGACCGGGTTCCTCGGGCCGTTCCTGCTGGCCAACCTGTTGGACCAGACGTCCTACCGCATCCACGCGCTGGTTCGCGGCACCGATGCGGCACACGGCCTGGACCGGATCATCGCCGGCCTGCGGCAGGCTCAGATCTGGTCCCCGGCGCGGGAATCCGAGGTCCGGGCGCGGGTGCAGGTGATCTGCGGGGATCTGGCCGAACCGCACCTGGGTCTCGGCGAGGCCGGGTTCCAGCAGCTGGCCGAAAGCGTCGACGCGATCGTCCACAACGGCGCCCTGGTCAACTACATCCGGACCTACGACGCGCTGCGGTCCACCAACGTGGTCGGCACCTGGGAGCTGTTGCGGCTGGCCATGACCGCGCACCGGAAGGCCTTCCACCTGGTCTCCAGCACCTTCATCTACGGCTGGAGCACCATGCCGGTGGTCGGCGAGGACTACGCGAACGAGGAGATGGCCGGCCTGGACTTCGGCTACTCGCAGACCAAGTGGGTCGCCGAGCAGCTGGTGCTGTCCGCCCAGCAGCAAGGGCTCGACGTGCGGATCTACCGGCCGTCGCTGATCTCCCCCACCAGCGCGGGCTTCGGCAGCTCCGACGACATCCTGGTGCGGCTGACCGCGTTCATGATCGAGCACGGGGTGGCCGTCAACGCGCTGAACCAGATCAGCCTGCTGCCAGCGGATCTGATCGCCGAGCACATCGTCGCGCTGATGGACGTGCCGAGTGAGGCCGGCACCGTGTTCAACCTGACCGCCGATGACTACTACAACCTCACCGATGTCACCCGGGTGTTGTCCGAGCGCTACGGCTACCGGTTCGCCTACCATGACATCCCGTCCTTCACCACGGAGGTCAACCACCGCGCCACGCCGGGCGACCCGCTGTACCCGCTGGTCGATTTCCTCACCCGGTCGGCCGGCAAGATCACCGCGATGCGGGACAAGCGCTACGACAACGCCCAGTACCGTCAGGCGCGCGAGCTGGCCAAGGTTCGCACGCACGAGCCGGCGCTGGCCGAGACGATCGACGACCTGGTGCGGTTCCTCCAGCGCGAGCGGCTGATCACCGAGGCTGAAGAGGCGCAACGCAGCGCCTAGCCCGCCCAGCCAGAGCAACGACATTAGGTATTAGCAGGGAGGTCACGATGTTCACCATCGATGATCAGGCAACGGGTCCGCGGGAGGAGTCGCTCGATCACGAGCGACTCGTCCTGCAGGCGCGGGACGTCGAGTTCGATTGGGCGAACCTGCCGATGCACTACGTGCCCAACGAGCCGTTCGCGACCCATTTCTGCAACGTGCTGCACCTGCTGCTGCCGGCCGGCGAGGAGTTCATCGTCGACGTGTTCAAGCAAGCGTTGCCGTTGATCAAGGACGACCAGCTGCGGTTGGATGTGCAGGGCTTCATCGCCCAGGAGGCCATGCACTCGCAGGCGCACGCCGGGGTGGCGGACCACTTGACCGCCAAAGGCATTGACCTTTCCCCGTTCACCGACCAACTCACCTGGCTGTTCGGCCGGGTGGTCGGTGACCGGCCCCGGTGGAGCCGGCGGCGGCAGCGCAGCTGGTTGGCGGAGCGGGTGGCGATCGTCGCCGCCCTGGAGCACTACACCGCAATCTTGGGGGAATGGATCCTCGACACCCCGCAACTGGATGCGCTCGGCACCGACCCGGTGATGCTGGATCTGATCCGCTGGCACGGCGCCGAGGAGGTCGAGCACAAGGCCGTGGCCTTCGACACCATGAAGCATCTGCGCGTCGGCTATTGGCGGCAAGTGCGCACCCAGCTGCTGGTGACGCCGGTGATGGCGTGGTTGTTTGCCCGCGGGGTGCGGTTCATGTACTCGATCGACCCGCTGCTGCCACCCGGGACCAAAGTGCGCTGGCGCGACTACTTCCGCGCCGCGCGCCGGGGTTTGGTGCCCGGGCCGTTCCAGTTCTTGGGGGTCATTAGCGCCTACTACAAGCCGAACTTCCATCCGTCCAAGCTGGGCGGGGTGGGACGCGCGGTGGAGTACCTGGCCAAATCACCTGCCGCGCGCGCGGCGCACTGAGCACCGATGATCACCACACCGGCAACAGCCACCGCCGTCACCGCGCCGGACGGCGTCACCCTGGCCGTACACCGCTACGGCGAGCTCGACCCGGACCGCCCGACCGTGCTGGCGGTGCACGGCTACCCGGATAACCACCACGTGTGGGACGGGGTCGCCGAGCAGCTGGCCGACCGCTACAACGTCGTGGCCTACGACGTGCGGGGGGCCGGTGAATCAGCAACGCCGGCCGACCGGTCGGGGTACCGGTTCGGCCACCTGGTTGCCGATGTCGGTGCGGTGATCGACAGCCTGGGGGTGGGCCAGGTTCACCTGGTGGGCCACGACTGGGGCTCGATCCAGTGCTGGGCGGCGGTCACCGACGACGCGGTAATGGGCAAGATCGCCTCGTTGACCTCGATTTCCGGGCCGCACCTGAACTACGCGGGCAAGTTTCTGCGGTCAGCGCGCACCCCGCGCGCCGTGTTCGACGTCGCCAAACAGATCCTGGCTTCCAGCTACATCTGGTTCTTCTTGTGCCCGCGGGTGCCGGAGCTGGCGATCCGGGCCGGTGCGACGGCGAAAGTCTTTGAAGCGGTGGGTTATATCGGCCGCTCCGGTACCCGCAGGCATCGCCCGGCGGACTACCGATCCGCCCGCGATTACCTCAACGGGCTCAACCTGTACCGCGCCAACATGCCCGCACCGATCTTCGCGCCGCCGGCGCAGCTGCCGCAGACCAGCGTCCCGGTGCAGGTGCTGGTCGCCCGCCAGGACTACTTCGTGTCCCCCGCGTTGCAGCGGTTCACCGGCGCGATCCCGGCCGACGGCCGGGTGGTTCCCATCGAGGGCGGGCACTGGGTGGTGAGCTCGCGTCCCGAGGTCATCGCGGAGCTGACCGGCGAATGGGTCGAGAAGATTCGACAGAGATAGCGAGAGTTTTGTGTCGCAGACGATGTGGAGCAGCAGACCGGCCGACCTGTACGGCCGCCGCAAACGTGACCGGATGTACTCCGCGCTATGGGGCGCGGGTGTGCTGTTCGGCGGCTTCGCGTCGGCGTCACGGTGGACACCGACGCGGGTGGTGCCGGTGCAGCGCACCACCACCGCGGTGGTCACCAAACGCGAACTGCTCACCCCGGACGTGGTGGCGTTGACGCTGGCCGACCCCGATGGTGGCTTGCTGCCGTCCTGGACGCCCGGCGCGCACATCGACGTGCGTCTGTCCTCGGGTCGGCGTCGGCAGTACTCGCTGTGCGGGCCGCCCGGGCGGCGCACCGACTACCGCATCGCGGTGCGCCGGATCGCCGACGGCGGCGGCGGCTCGATCGAGATGCACGACACCTTCGACGTGGGCGACACCCTGGTCTTCGAAGGTCCCCGCAACGCGTTCTATCTCGTCACCGACGAGCAAGAGGTGTTGTTTGTGCTCGGCGGCATCGGTGTGACCCCCATCCTGCCGATGATGCGGGCGGCCCAGCAGCGCGGAATCAATTGGCGCGCCGTGTATGCCGGCCGCAGCCGGGAGTACATGCCGCTGCTGGATGAGGTGCTGGCGGTCGCGCCGGACCGGGTGACGGTGTGGGCCGACGACGAGCGCGGCCGCGTCCCCACCGCCGAGGAGCTGCTGGCCGACGCCGGGCCGGCTACCGCGGTGTACGTGTGCGGCCCCACCGCCATGCTGGAGGCGGTGCGCACCGCACGCGACGAACACGCCGATGCCCCGCTGCACTATGAACGGTTCGGCCCGCCGCCGGTGGTCGACGGTGTGCCCTTCGAGCTGGAGCTGGCGCGCTCGCAGCGGGTGCTGTCCGTGCCGGCCAACCGGTCGGCGCTGGACGTGATGCGCGACCGCGACCAGACGACGCCGTACTCCTGCCAGCAGGGGTTCTGCGGCACCTGCAAGGTCAAGGTGCTGTGCGGGGACGTCGATCGCCGGGGCCGCGCCGCCGAGGGCGACGACGAAATGCTGGTCTGCGTCTCACGGGCCCACGGTGGCCGCGTGGTGATCGACGCCTGATCGGGCTTGGCGCTTAGGGCCTATTCGCCCTCGTCCTCATCGTCTTCGTAGTCCTCGTCGGGTTCGTAGTCGTCGTCGTCTTCGTACTCGTCGTCTTCGGCGTCCAGGCCGAGGTCGAGGGGGTCGGCGCTGTGCGGGTCGACGACGTACTGCTGCCAATAGCCCGGGGCAAAGTGGATCGTGTCCGCGTGGTCCAGGTCGTCGCCGGCCTGGACCCACAGGATCATCCCGTCCTTGAGTCCGTAGCTGAACGCGTTCAGGTAGGCGACACCGCCGTCAGCGGTCTTGATGTGAATGTCGTAAGCCACGAGCGGCAGTCTTCCATGGGGCCAGCTGGCGAGCTGAGTTGCGTTCAGCCAGACCAGTCTCAGGCGTTCTCCCCCGACGTCAGCACGTTTTGCACCGCGGGCGCAAGGAGCGCCACCAGCGTTTCGAGGTCCGCGTTCGCCAAGACCGGGACGCCGACGATTCGCCGTCCCACGACGAGGCCCACCACCATCGACGAGACGAGTCCCGCCCGTAGTGCCGCGTCGTCGGCCGACCGCGCCGCGGCGGCGCCGAGAAGTCGCACCGAGGCGAGATCGTCGACGTCGAGATCGACCTGTTCCCCGTCGGGCTGGTGTTCTACCCCGGCGAGCAGCTCCGGCTGGTCATCAGCGCCCACAACGCGCTGGGGTCGATCATGCCCGGCACCCGGGACTACCTTCCGCAGAACAGCGGCACACACATCATCCACACCGGCGGGGAGCGCGCATCATTTCTGCAGCTGCCGATCAAGACTTCTGAACCACGTTAGGAGCCCCCGTGAACACGTTTACCGTCGACGACATTCCGATCACCGTCATCAACGTCGTCAACATCCCCACCGACCAGATCGACGGCTTCATCACCGCGTGGGAGCACCGCTCCCGTCTGATCAGCTCCGCTGACGGATTCATCTCCGCCGAACTGCACCGAGCCATCGATTCCGAAACCGAATTCCAACTCGTCAACGTCAGCAAGTGGCGCAGTCGAGCCCACTTCGAGGCCGCGACCCAAGAACCCCAGTTCCGACACGAGCTCTACTCCTATGCATCGGCGCCGGGCTCCACCTGGACCGCTCATCGCGGCATCTACCGCACCGCCAGCAAACTCGACTGACCCCGGATGCCGGCGTTCTGACATCCTTACCCCGTGGTCGGGCGACGCCGTGGGACGCGTCGATGAGAGGGTGAGTAGATGAGCAACGTTGCGGTACATGCGGGCCGCGCCGGTGTCGCCGGTGCGCTGATCGCCGCAGGTATCGGGCTTGGCGCGTACAACGCGTGGTGGGTGGCGCTGTGCATCGCGGTTCCGCTGGTCATCGCCGGACTGCTGGTCGCCCCGCGGCCGTCACGCCTGTCCGAGCTCCCGGTTTTTCGACCCGCAACAGGCGCCCCGTCGGCGCCGATCCGCGTCGATGCGCTGACCCGCAGCAGCCTGGCCACCGCTGACCTGCAGCCGACGCTGGTGACCGCGACAATCAGCCCACCCAACGACACCGCCTATCAGGCGCGCTGGATCGCGTCGATGTCGCGCGGCGATTTTCGGTCGCTCACCGACAGCCCGTTGACCGCGCTGCCGCCGGATCGGCTGCCGCCACGCGCGCCGAACCGCACGCCGGACTTCGCCGATCAGCCCGGCAAATGGGCGGTGATCTATCCGGGAATCACCGTGGTGGCGACGCTGGCGGTGCTGTTCGGCGTCGGTGACGCGTGGCACGTCTCGATCTCCCTGCCGTCGGCACCCGCGGTGCACCGCCCGGCCGAGACCGACAAGAAGGCCACCGACCTCGACGCCCGCCGGGACGCCATGGTCCGCGCGGTCACCGCCAAGCTCGGACCCACCGCGCCCGAGAACCTGCTCGATCTGCGGTTCACCGATTCCGGCTCCGACTACGGCACGGTCTTCAACCCGGCCAACGGTGACGCGACGACCGTCTACATCAGCTCCAGCGGCGACGTGTACACCACTGCGGTACCGAACACGCTACGCAAGACCAGCACCTTCGCCGCCGACGACCTCGCGTCGACCAGCCTGACCGCGGTCGCCGACAAGATGGCCCAGCAATTCCGGTCCGCGGGCAAGGAAAACCGCCTGGAAACGTTGGAGATCAAACGTTCCGGGCCCGAACAGCCGATCATGCTCACCGGCACGTTCAGCGGCCCGAACACGTTCCCGTTCAGCAGGACGATCGACGCACGCCCGGACGGGACCATCGCCGAGTTGTTCGACCCGTCCGACTTCGCGGTGTCGTTTCGGCGGGCGCGAGAAGCCTTGCAGTCGGCGGGGATCGCCCCGTCGGACCGGGTGGTGACCACCCTGCAGATCCGCGGGATCACCGAGAACACCCCGAACCTGCACGCCAGCGAAATCCAGAACAGCGGCGGGGTGCTGGTCGAGTTCGAGTCCGATGACCGGTCCGGCAGCATCGTCATCGTGCCGGGGCATTTCCCCGAGATCACCGACCGCTCGGGCTCGGCTTCGGACGGTTTCGCCTTCGACGATGTGTCCCCGGCAACCTTCGACTCGGTGCGCGCCCAGGCGATGCAACGGGGCTCGCTAGAGCCCTACGAAAGCCGAGCCGTCGACATCGAGATGTCGGATCCGCGGACGGATCGGTTCGGGTTGGCGATCCGCATTGAACTCGCCGGCGTGGACGCCGCGGCCGGCACCTACTCCCCCACCGGCGAGTTCCTCGCCCAAGGCACCTAGTGACCGGGTTGACCTACCGTGCCGATTCGATGGCCCGGCGGGTGACGCCTTCTAGTTGTGCGAGTTGCACTTTGGGCGGGTGAATCGCGCCGCGGTCGGCGAGCCTGCTGACGATCTCGCGGACCCGGCCGTAGTAGGTGGCCTGCTCGGCGGGCGTGGTGCTGGCCGCCGCATGGTTGTAGAGCTTGAGCGCGGTATCGAGGTCGTCCTGGTCGGCGGTGTCGAGGTAGGTTGTGCCGACCTTCTTCCCATGCGATTCGCACCCGATCCAGGCGCGCCGCAGCGTGACGACCGCCTGCTGGTAGGCGTCGGCCAGGCCCTGGTTGGCCGGGTAGACCTCAGTGCGCAGGGCTTGCGCATCCTCGAGCGCCACGTGAAAGGTCTGGGTCTGTTCGACGGTCACATCGGTGATCGCCGGGTAACGCAGCAGCATCGCCGGGTCGAGTTCGTAGACGCTGTAGGCGCCCAGGATGTCGTCGTGGCGGCGAACCGCCTCCTCCCACAACCGTTTCGCCGCGTCCTCGGTGCCGGCGTCGGCGATCCGCGGAGTCGCGGACGCGGTCGGCTCGGCAACGGGTTTAGGGCCGGCGGCGGCGTACGGCTCGGGCAGCGTCGCCTGCAGCCGATCGAGCACCTCCGCCGCCGCGGGATCCGATTCGATGATCGCCACCCACCATTCATCGCTGCCGGTGTCGGTGGCGAAGGTCAGTTTCAGGTACTTCTGCCCCCGCACGGTCAGGTGCCGGCCCGTCGTCGAGGTCGCCTCCGCCGGACCGCCTCGGCGCGCCGCGGTCAGCGACGCCAGCGGGTAGCTGACGATCTCGTGGTCCTCGGTACCGAAATAGACGGTTTCGGCGTCGACGGTGACCAGCACCGCACCCCGATCCCCCAGCCGGCCGTAGGCCACCACGCCCAGCGAGACCGTCACCAACGCCGCCACGATCGCGGCGATGACGAATCCGGACGCGCCGGCGACGTTGAGCCCCACCAGCGCGATCAGGCCCGCGCTCAGCACCGCGGCCCCGGTCCTCGCCGCCGCGCGGTGGCGCCGGGTCAGGTATTCGGTCCGCGCGGTCACCGCGACCATCGGGGTGTTCATCGGCAGGTGTGGTTCCTCGGCGTTGTGGACGTCGACCCAGCATACGGGCCGGGCACAGGCGGTTCGGTTGGTCCGGGGGTGGTCTCACCACGGTGGCGCCAGTAGCGGATCGAACCTACAGCCGGGCCCGGATCGCGTCGTGCGTCTTGGCGTCAAAGGCCACGAGCCTGATGTCTTCGACACCGGTGGTGGCGGCGGCGAGAGTGTCGACCGCCGCGTCGATTGCGTCACCGAGCGGCCACCCGTAGACGCCGCTGCTGATCAGTGGGAAGGCGATGCTGGCGGCGCCGAGTTCGTCGGCCACCGCCAGCGCACGGCGGTAGCAGGACTCCAACAGGGTGCGGTCGCGCTGTCCAGCCCGGTAGTTGGGCCCGACCGTGTGAATCACCCAGCGGGCGGGCAGGTCGCCGGCCGTCGTCCAGCCGGCGTCGCCGGTGGCCAGCCCGTCCGGGAACTTCTCGATGCAGTCCCGCAGGATCGCCGGACCGCCGCCGCGATGGATGGCGCCGTCGACGCCGCCCCCGCCGCGCATCGCGTTGTTGGCGGCGTTGACAATGGCATCAACGTCTTGTTGGGTGATGTCCCCGCGAACGACCGTGATACCTGGCATACCGCCCAGTATGGCGATCGCTAACCATCGTTGACGAGGTCGGCAAGGAAGCCGGGTACCCGGCCGGCGCCGAAGTCGTAGAACCGCGCCCACAACGGCTCGATCGAGATGCGCACCATCTGCTGATACGTCGCTCGCACGCTGCGTTCGAACTCGGCGAGCTGGGGCCCGTCCATCGACCTCCGCGCGGATGCGAGGTATTCATCGGTGACGCCGTCGACGGTTTCCAGGGTGGCAAGGCCCCGCACCAGCAGGGCCTTCGCCTCTTCCGGCGTGGAGCCGGTGTCGATGGTCAGCGCGACTTGCGGGCGGTACGCCAGCGCGCGGGCCTTCGGGGAGGTCGGGGCGGTGGAAACGACGATGTGTTCGCCGGTCCAGTAGAACCCGACCGGGATCACCCGCGGGAAGCCATCGTATCCGTTGTAGGCGAGCCGGGCCATGGAGCCGGAGAGCAGCTTCTGGGCGTCGGGGTGGCCAAGTTCCCGAGCCAACTCCTGCGCATTCATCACACTCCTAGTCGTACCCGGTCTTGCCGTGTTGTCCCACGGTGATCCCCAGATTGCCCGCCCAATTCAGCCGAACGCTTTCAGGGACCGCGGTAGGTTCAGCACTAGTTGCGCGTCTTTGGTGATCTCGAGGCTGAGGATTTGGGTGGCGCCGAGTCCGTTGAGCAGGTCGCTGAGGGGGCCGCCATGTCGGGTAAGTGTGACGTCGCGTGGGAAGCTGCGTTGGGCGAACGACAGCGTGTTGGATTGCACCGAGGTTTGGTTCCAGTGCCCGTCGACCAGATGCACCATGGTGTTGGTTACCATCCGGGACTGTGACGGGACGTCGGTGAACTCCGGTAGCGGCGCCTGCAGGATCAGATCCGGTTTGCCTGTGGTGCCGGCGATTTCGGCGTGTACCGTGTCGCTGATATTGACGCTGATGTCGGTGCACCACTTGGGTAGCTGGTAGCCTTCGACGCCGCGGACCCGGGCGATCTCGGTGTTGACGGGCAGCGCCAATACGTGGGCGTAGAACTTCCTGGTCCTTAAGGCGTTGAGCAGTTCGAGTTCGGGAAGTAGGCCGGATACCAGACCCTGTTTACCGGGCTTTGGGACGACGACCGCGACGGACACTTCGTCGTAGGGGTCGTTGTCGCAGACCGTATATGAGAAGAAGGTTAGCGCCGCGATTCCGTAACCGGGGATGGCGCGCAGTGGCTTGAGAGGCGCCGGCAGCATCGCTGCCAGGCGGTCGAACGGGGCGAGCATGTTCGCCTGAATGATGCTGGCGCGGTAGTAGAAGTTCGGCGCCCAGATCCGGCCGACCCGGGAGTCAACCTGGACCTTCGGGATCCTGCGGAACCAGTCGACGTTTCCCACCGCGGGGTCTTCTGCCACCTCGTCGAGGTTGGGGTCTGACCGGTAGCGGTCGTAGTAGCCGCCCTTGAGCACTTCGACGGTGTGGCCAGCGAATTCGACCTCGGTGAGTTGCGTAGCCATGGTGATGGACCTCATCGTTCGTAGGGGTTGGTGGCCCGGCGTCGCCTCGTGGAGGAACGCCGACCGACGACCTCAAGCCTAGGCGGCGCGACGGGCGCGTCTACAGGTGACGGATGGCCAATAAGTTGTGGCAAATGGCCAGATGGGTGTCCTTCGAAGCCCGTTCGGCAAGGATTGACCACGTGCGGGGTCGGCACTTGCCAAACGGCGATTCGTGCCGGCCCAGGCGCCATGAACAGTAGGACCACGAGCACGAGGAGCCAACCATGACCGACATGAAGCCGGTGCTAGAGCCCGAGGCCGCCGAGTTCTGCAAGGCCACCGACTCCCCGCCGTTCCTTTACCAACTGCCACCGGAGGAAGGGCGCAAGACGGTCGACGAGGTGCAGTCCGGGGCCGTCGAGATGCCGGAAATCGACGAGGAGTGGATCACCGTCGAGGGCGGGCCCACGGGCTCGGTGAAGGTTCGCATCGTCAAGCCCGCCGGGGCGAGCGCAACCCTGCCGGTCGTCTTCTACATCCATGGCGCTGGCTGGGTGTTCGGCAACGCGCAGACCCACGACCGACTGGTCCGCGAACTCGCCGTCGGCGCGCACGCCGCGGTGGTGTTCCCCGAGTACGACCTGTCCCCGGAGGCGAAATATCCGACCGCGATCGAACAGAACTACGCGGCTGCACAATGGGTGTTCGCCCATGGTGCCGAAACGGGTCTTGATTCTTCGCGATTCGGGGTCGCTGGTGATTCAGTGGGCGGCAACATGGCCGCCGTACTCGCCCTGATGGCCAAAGAGCGCGGCGATGTACGCATCAAACAGCAGGTGCTGCTGTACCCCGTCACCAACGCCAACTTCGACACTGGCTCCTACCACCAGTTCGCCGAGCACTATTTCCTCACTCGTGCGGGTATGCAGTGGTTCTGGGACCAGTACACCGAGAACGACGCCCAGCGGGGCGAGATCTACGCCTCCCCACTACGAGCCTCGGTGGAGCAGCTCGCAGGACTGCCGCCCGCACTGGTCATCACCGGCGAGGCCGATGTCCTGCGTGATGAGGGCGAGGCGTACGCGGCCAAACTCCGCCAAGCCGGTGTGCCGGTGACGCAGGTGCGGTTCGGAGGCATCATCCACGACTTCATGATGCTCAATGCGCTGCGCTCGACCCACGCCGCCACAACCGCCACCAAGTTGGCACAGGACACCTTGCGGGAGGCGCTGCGGTGGACGCCCTGAAACCCGCCATATCAAGTTGAAAGGGGAGACAACACCATGACCACATTCGCGGCCCGCTCTGCGGGCGGGGTAGACAGCGCCTTTCTGGAGGAACTGGCCGGCCGGGTGCAGGCCGCCGACCCCGATTCTCGCCTTGAAGTCCTCAACGCGATGACCGGTCGCCTGCTCGGAGACGTCCCGCGCTGCAGCGCTGCTGATGTGGCCGCCGCCGCGCAACGCGCCCGCGCGGTCCAGCCCGCGTGGGCAGCACGACCGGTCGCCGAACGCGCGGCCATGCTGCGGCGCTTCCACGATCTGGTACTGCAACGCCAAGATGAAGTGCTCGACCTGATCCAGCTCGAGAACGGCAAGGCCCGCCGGCACGCGTTCGAAGAGATCATGGACGTCGCCATGGTTTCCCGCTACTACGCGAATACCGCCGCCGATTACCTGAAGCCCGTGCGTCGCCACGGTGCACAACTGGCTCTGACCCAGGTGTGGGAGCTGCATCATCCCAAGGGTCTGGTCGGGGTCATTTCACCGTGGAACTATCCGCTGACCCTGGGCATCAGTGATGCGTTGCCGGCGATCGTCGCCGGCAACGCCGTGCTGACCAAACCCGATCAGCAGACACCGTTTGCGGCACTGTGGGCGGTGCGCCTGCTCGAGGAGGCCGGCATGCCGGCGGGCCTGGTGCAGGTGGTCACCGGATCGGGCGCTGAACTGGGGACACCGATCATCGAACAGTCCGATTTTTTGATGTTCACCGGGTCCACCGCCGTGGGCCGCAATGTTGCCGCCCAAGCTGGTAAAGCGCTCATCGACTGCTCGATGGAGCTCGGCGGGAAGAACGCGCTGCTGGTCCTCGACGACGCCGACATCGGCAAGGCGGTGTCCGGCGCGATCCGCGCGTGTTTTTCCAACACCGGGCAGCTGTGCATTTCGATCGAACGCATCTACGTCCCGGCAGCGTTGTGGGAGGAGTTCACTACCCGCTTTGCGGCCGCTGCGAAAGCCATGAAACTGTCAGCAGCCCTGGACTATTCGGCCCAAATGGGCTCGTTGATCTCGGAGAAGCAACTCAAGAAGGTCACCGAGCACGTCGACGACGCGGTCAGCAAAGGCGCCACGGTGCTGGCCGGCGGGCGAGCACGCCCTGAGCTGGGACCGTTCTTCTACGAGCCGACCATCCTGTCCGATGTGCACGACGGCATGGAGGTGTTCGCCGACGAGACGTTCGGGCCGTTGGTCTCGCTCTACCGCGTCGACAGCGAAGCTGAGGCGATCGAGAAGGCCAACGACAGCCCCTACGGTCTGAACTTCAGCGTGTGGACCTCCGACCCGAAGCGTGGTCGGCGGGTTGCCGCCCAGCTGAAAGCCGGCACCGTCAACGTCAACGATGCCTACGCCGCCGCCTGGGGCTCGGTCGACGCACCGATGGGCGGTATGAAAGCCTCCGGCATCGGACGCCGCCACGGCGAGCACGGAATCCTCAAATACACCGAACCGCAAACGATTGCGGTGGAGCGCGTGCTGCCGATGGGGGCGCCGGACTGGCTCAACCCGGGCCGCTATGCGCGGATTATGACCGCCGTTCTACGTGCCCTGCGGCACCTCCCCGGGGTCAAATGACCAAGGTTCTCTTCGTGCTCACGGCGGCCGACACCCGGACGCTGTCCGACGGCACACGGCACGGCAACGCACTTCGAGACAGGAACATTCGATGACCAGCTACGCACTGAAAGACACCGGGGCCAAGTTGATGAACCGCGCGCACCGGCTGATCCTCACGGTCAGCGGGAACAGGTTGCTGGCCAGGCCGTTCGGGATGCCGGTGGTGGAACTCCACACGACCGGGCGCAAGTCCGGGCTACCCCGGTCTTGCTATCTGACGACACCAATTCACGATTCGGGTCGGATCGTGCTCGTCGCATCGAAGGGTGGCGACGACCGCAACCCCGACTGGTACCTCAATCTTCAGGCGTATCCCGACGCCGAACTGGTGATCGACGGCACCCGGCGCAAAGTTCACGCACGTACCGCCACCTCGCACGAGAGGGCCGAGTTGTGGCCGAAGATTGTTGCGGCCTACAACGGGTATGCGGATTACCAAACGCGGACCAGCCGTGAGATACCCGTGGTGATCTGCGAGCTGCGGAGCTAAATGGCCAAATCGGGTGATGGCGCGGACGCGAACCCTCTTGCTTAGCACGAGAGAGCGTTGGCCAGGTCGTCCTCGGTCCCTCCGGCGAACGCCGAAACGGCGGCCTTTAGAACCGTTTCGGCGGGTCGGCGTCTATGACGTAATGACTTCGCGCCGGTCGGGCAGTAGCTCGCGTATCACCCAGAAGGCGGCGCGGACCATCCGACGATTGACGGCCACCACGGCAGGTCTTGGTTTCACCATCATCAGCGCCGTCAAGACGTGATCCTCATGGAGGGACAGAACGAGAGGTCGGGCGAGCCAACGCAATCCGGGCGGAAAGGTGCGTCTACCGAATTGCTCAAGCAGTTTTTCGCTGACACGGTGCGCTGCCTCGGAGGGACCAAACCATTGTGGCTCTGTCTCGTAGGCGCGCATGGCCTCCTGCATACCGGACCAGCTGTCGGGCATGGCACGAACGCCCAGATACTCACCGACCGCCCTCCAGTGCCGCACCTGCGCCGCGCGCTCTCGCTCGGTAAATCCCGGTGCACCCACGATGTTCGTTATGCACTCGATTTGGACCGTGAAAAACGCGATGGTGTGTACGAAAGTCTCGTTCGACATCTGATACCGCTGACCGATGCGGTCATGAATGCGTTTCACATCAGCCGCCGACGCCTGGGTCTGCGGGCTGCTGGCGCCGTCGTACACCCACCCGGTCAGGTAGCGGATCGTGTCGTCCGCACGCCGGTCACCGTTGCGGTAGACCTTGCCGCGACCCTGACGATCGACGGCGGCAGCGCCCTCGAACTGCCCCATTACCCGCATCAAGGAAACTGTGAACAGCAGTTCCAATATGAACCGACTACCGAATGGCGGCAGCAACGAACTGATCATCAAACGCATAATCTGCTCGCTGTCTGCCACAGGATCAAGGCGCTCGATCTCGTCGCGCATCCACTTCCAACGCCCCCGCGCAAGGCCATGTTGGACTGGAGAAAGCGCCTGGCGCGATGCCATGCTGCGGATCGTGTGGACGCCGGTCATGTGAACTCCTGACGGTGCGTGCGACTGATATCCGGCACGGTGACGGCGCCCATTGGCCGTCCCCACCGGATCCGAATGCCGGGGCGAGGCCAAATCTAGTTGTCGAACGGCGGCGCCTGCAGGTGAGCAATGGCCAACTAGTTGTGCCTAGTTGCCAGGGCAGTGCACTTTTGCCGACGCCTGCCGGAGAATCGGCACGGGCGCAACGGGTCGCAGAGAGTAGGGGTCGCGGTGTGCGCCGCCGTCCGAAAGGATCAACGCATGACCAATCAGATCGTCGTCTTCGGGGCCACCGGGTACACCGGTGGACTGGTGATCGACGCGCTCCTGCGGCGTGGGGTTCGACCGGTGTTGGCCGGCCGGGGCGCCGAGCGTCTGGCCAAACTGGCCGAACAGTTGGGCGGACTGGAGTACCGCGTTGCCGACGTCGACGACCCCGCCAGCGTCCGCGCTCTCGTCGGTGCGGGCGACGTCCTGGTCACGACCGTCGGCCCGTTTGAGCAATTCGGCCACCCGGTCGCGCGGGCTGCGGTCGACGCCGGCGCCCACTACGTGGATTCCACCGGTGAGGTCGGCTTCGTTCGTGCGCTCCGCCAGCGGCACGACGCCCGGGCCCGCGCGGCGGGGGCCATCATCGCGCCGGCGTTCGGCTACGACTACGTTCCCGGAATCCTTGCCGGCGCGCTGGCCGCGCGAGCCGCCGGCGCGGCGGTCCGCGCGATGGAGGTCGGCTACTTCGCCATCGGCTCGCTGCGCAACGGGCTGAGCCAGGGCACCCGGAAGACCATGGCAGAGGGGCTGATCCTGCCCGCGCCGGTGTGGCGCCACGGGCGTCTCGTCGACGAAATCACCGCACGCCAGGTCCGCGAATTCCCGGTGCGCGCGGCGCGCAAGAAGGCGTTTCTCGTCTCGGGCACCGAGGTGCTCTTTTTGCCCGCGCAGCTACCCGAGCTTGATTCGGTGACGGTCTACAACGGCTGGTTCCCGCAGCTAAGCCGCGTAATCCAACTGGTGTCGACGCTCGCGAACACCACCGTGAGGCTTCCTTACGGTCGCAACCTTGTTGAGGCGCTGGCGGCGCGCACGGTCGGGGGCAGCGGCGGTCCCGATGCGGCCGAGCGAGCACGCACGCTCAGCCACGTCGTCGCCGTGGCCCGCGACGCATCGGGTGAGACGGTCGCGGAGGTGCATCTGGAAGGGCCCAGCCCCTACTCATTGACCGGCGAGCTGATGGCCTGGGCCACGCACGAACTTGCCTGCGGAGCCGGGAAGACACCCGGGGTTGTCGGTCCGGTCGACGCGTTCGGCCTCGACGAGCTCGTCACCGGTTGCGCCGCCGCCGGCCTGGTGCAGGTCTGAAACACCGGGGATTTAGCGGTACCGGCTCGGGCTCGCTACGCGTCGCCGGCAAAACTGATCCGTCCGTCGACGAACCGGAAGGCAAGTCCCTCCGGGGGGCCGCCGAGCAGGGCCTTGGCCCGTCGGCAATCCTCGTCAACCAGCACCTCGCTGGCGCCGGCGGCGATGGCGCTGACGATGGTTTCCGCCGCGGTGGCCGGGTCGAGTTTGTGGATATCGAGCGTGGTCGTCATGTCGGTCTGGAGGTAGCCCAGGTGCACGCCGACGACCTGGGTGTGCTGCTCGGCGAGTTCGACTCGCAGGGAGTTGGTCAGCGACCACAGGGCCGCCTTGGTGGCGCCGTAGGGTGCGGCCCCGGCCGCGGTACCGACCGACCACGACAAGATGGACATGACGTTGACGAGCGTCCCCCCGCCGTTGCGGCTCAGCACCGGTGCGAAGGATTGGGCCATGCGCAGGGCCCCGTACACGTTGGTGTCGAACAGCGTTCGTACGGAATCGATGTCGATGTCCAACAGCTTGGCGCGGTGCTGTGCACCGGCGTTGTTGACGACGATGTTCGCGTCGGCGGCACGGGCCGCGAACGCCGTCACCGACGCCGGGTCGGTGACATCGAGTCGCGCCGGAATGACCCTGTCGTCGGCGCTGTCCTGCGGTGTTCGCGCGGTGGCGTAGACCTTGGCGGCCCCGCCGTCCAGGAAGGCGTTGACCAAGGCCTTGCCCAGTCCACGCTGGCCCCCGGTCACCACGACGACGCTGCCGTCGATTTCCATGTTCTTGGCGCTCCTCTGCTATCGGGGTGGGATGCGGGCATCGGTCATGTCGCGGTCTCGAAATAGCGGCGCGGATTGTCCACCAGCATGGTGGTGATCTGGTCCTCGGTGACGCCGCGCTCGCGAAGCGCAGGCAGCACATCGTCGCTGATGTGGGTGAAGTGCCAGTTCGGCACGGCCGCGAGCCTGCTCTCCTCGGAGAACCAGTCGATGAAGCAGGCCGCGTCGTGCGCGAGCACCATCTTCTCGGCGTATCCGCGGCGGGCCAGCTCGACCACGGTGTTGACCCGCTCCTCGAACGGACACGTCACGTCCAGGCCAAAGCGGTCCATGCCCAGGTAGGACCCGGCGTCGGCGAGCCTGCACAGATAGTCCAGGTCGGTGGAGTCGCCGGAATGCCCGATCACCACCTTGGTCAGATCCGCGCCCTCCTCGGCCAGGACCCGTTGGGCCACCAGACCCGACTCGGTGTGCGGATTGGTGTGCACGGTGATGGGTGCCCCGGTCTCGACATGGGCCCGTCCCACCGCCCGCATGGCCAGTTCCACCCCGGGCGTCAGGCCTGGCTTCTCGATGGCGCATTTGAGGAAGGCGGCTTTGACGCCGGTGTCGGCGATGCCCTCACGGATGTCCTTGACGAACAGTTCGGTCAGTGCATCGGGTCGATCGAAGATCAGGCCCCGCTGGAACTGGAAGGGGACGTCGTTGTAGGTGTAGATGCCGGTCGCGACGACGATGTTGATGTCGACCTGCGCGTTGATCCGCTGAATGCGCGGGATGTAGCGGCCCAGGCCGAGCACCGTCGGGTCGACGATCGTGTCGATCCCGCGCGACTTGCACGCGCTGAGCTTGGCGACCGCATCGGCGACTCGGGCCTCCTCGTCCCACGGGGTGGGGAAATCGGGGTAGTTCTGGCGTATCTCGGTGCCGAGAACGAAGACGTGTTCGTGCATCAGGACGCGGCCCAGCTCGGCGGTGCCGACGGGGCCGCGGACGGTATGAACGCGGGTCATGTGTAGCTCCTCTTGGTGCCCCGGCCGACGCCGAATGCCGTTGTGTGGCAGGCACGGTCAACGCTAGTTGTCCAACGGCCGGGTTTGAAGGTGAGCAGCGGCCAGTTAGTTGTGGCTAATGGCCGCCCCGGTGCGCTCGGCGCCGCCTTGCGTAAGAATCGGCGGCAAGGCGCAACAAGTAAGGGAGACGGGATGAGCGACGTCACGAACTGGGATGTCGTCGGCCGAGCCAGCTATGTGTCGTTCACCAGAATTCGGGGTCTGGATAACCCACCGCCAGCAGGCATCGTTCGGCATCGAGATTTCCCCCGCGCCGTAGCTCAGCCCTCCAGCACGGAGACGACCTTCTTGGCCGTCGCCTTAGCGGACCCCGGATTCTGGCCCGTGACCAGCCGCCCGTCCACGACGACATGCGAGGCAAAAGGAATCAGGCCCTTCTCGTACCGGGCGCCGCGCTTCTTCGCTTCCTCCTCGGCGTTGTAGGGCACCAACTTGTCGACCCGTGCCAACACCTCCTCCGACCAGGCGAACCCGGTGAGCTTGCGCCCGGCCATCAACAGCGACCCGTCCGACAGCTTGGTGTTGAGCAGGCCGCAATAGCCGTGGCAGACCGAGGAGACGATGCCGCCGCGTTCGAAGATCTCGCGGGTGATGCGTTGCAGGCCCTCGCTGTCGGGAAAGTCAAACATCACCGCGTGACCACCGGTGAAGTAGATCGCGTCGAAATCGGCCGAGTCGATCTCGTCGGGTGCGGCGGTGCTGGCCAGCAGCGCCATCTTCGCGTCGTTGGCCTTCCACGCCTTCGCGCTCTTGTCGTAGTTCGGGAACTTCAGCGAACGCGGCTCCAACGGTGAGCGGCCGCCGTTCGGGCTGACGATCGTCTGTTCGTACCCCGCTTCGGCGAAAACGTGATAGGCGTGGGTCAGCTCCGAGAGCCACAGCCCGGTCGGCTCGGACGGATCCTCGTAGTGAGCGACGTTGGTGACGACGTTCAGGATGCGCTTGACCATGGTCTAAGCATTCCTGTTGACGACCGGGCGGCGCCACCGGCTGGCCACTTCCCACAACTAGTTGGCCATCCGTCACCTGTTGTCCGCGGTGGACTGGTCCCTAACCTCGGTACTGCGTGTCGCCCGGTGCCCACCTCCCGGACGACGTAGCCCCAAACACGGTATTCGCGGAGTCGGACGCATTGGAATAACGCATGATGACGGTAATCAGCGAGCTACGGCTACGTGAGGTTGATGTGAGTACGCACGGTGTTCTGCGCTCCCCGGCGAGCGCGGCGCTGCTCGTCGACCTGGCGACCGAGCACGGAGTGTCACACGCCGACTCACTGCGCGGCACGCCGCTGACCCGGGATGCCCTCGACGACCTCGACGCCGAGGTCCGGCTGCGCGATGAGCTCCAGATCATCAGCAATATCGTCGCCGCGCTCGAGGAGGTTCCCGGGCTGGGCATCGAGGCTGGACTGCGCTGCCATGCCACATCGCCGGGGATCTGGGGGCTCGCGCTGATGAGCTCCCGGACATTGGGAGACGCGATGTCGGTGGGTATGTCGCTGGCCGCGCTCAGCTTCTGTCTGTGCCGCCTCAGTGTCGCTACCGACACGACCGACGGTTCCGTCCGGTTGATTCTCGACCCAACGGCCCTCCCGATCGACGTCCGCCGGTTCGCCGTCGAGCGCGACAGCACCGGCATCCAGACCCTGCAACGCGACCTGCTCATGACGCCCGATATCGACCTGCGGGTCGCCTACACGATGGCGCGGCCACCAGACGAAGTGGTGCACAAGTACATCGACGTGTTCGGCGCTGAACCCGAGTTCGGTGCGCTGCAGAACTGCCTGATCGTCAGCCGGGAGTCGTTAGCCAAGCCGCTGCCGCAGGCGAATCTTTACGCCCGGTCGCTGGCGGAGAACCAAGCCGTCGAATTGTTGCGACAGCGATCTGCCCGGGCGGGCGTCGCAGGCCTGCTGCGCGACCTGATGCTGGCGAATCCGTCCCCGGTACTGTCGCTCGACCAGGCCGCGCGGCAACTGACCGTCAGCTCGCGCACCCTCCGGCGGCACCTCGCTCTGGAAGGGGCCTCGCTGCGGGTCCTGCAAGAAGAGGTGCGCGAGGCGCTCGCCGAGGAACTGCTCGTCAGCGACGGGCGTTCCGTCGCGGAAATAGCCGAACGTCTCGGTTATTCGCAGGTGTCCAGCTTCACCCAGGCCTTCCGGCGCTGGAAGGGTGTCGGGCCCCGGGAATACCGGCAGCAGGCGCGCACCCGATGACCACGCCTGACCTGCAAACCAGGCGGTCGGCCGCAAGTCTGGTGGTGCTGCTCGACTGGGCCGGTCAATTCGGGATCACCCCCCAACAGTGTCTGGCCGGCACCCGGACGACACCCGCCGCCCTGCGGAGCCCCGCGGCCGAGGTCAGCGGACAACAAGAACTCAAGGCGATCGCCAATATTGTCGCCGCGCTCGGGGACCGGCCCGGGCTCGGCCTGCAGGCCGCGGCCAGATATCCGGTCACCGCCTTCGGGGTGTGGGGATTCGCCATCCTCACCAGCCCAACTCTGGGTGAGGCGATCGACGTCGCGGTGAGATTTGTGCGACTGAGCTACGCCTTTTGCACCTTCGAGACGCGGCAGCATGGCGACGAGCTCTCGATCGTCATCGACGCCCGTTCAATACCGGCGCCGGTACGCAGGTTCGTGCTGGAACGTGACGCTGCGGCCATCCCCAATCTGTACCGTGAGATCCTCGGCGTGCCGCCACCACCGAGCCGTATCTCGTTCGCCCTACCCGACCCCGGGCCGGCCATCGGCCGGTACGAGGAGATGTTCGGCGCGGTACCCGAATTCGGTGAGGCAGAAACCTCCGTCACCATCTGCGCCGAGCAGCTGAACGTTCCCCTGCCGCAGGCCAGTACCCACAGCGCCAAGCTCGCCGAGCAGCAATGCCGAATGCTGCTCGAGCAGCGTGAAGCCAGAACCGGTCGCGCCGGTGTGGTGCGTGATCTGTTGCTGGCCGACCCGGCTCGACCACCGAGCCTTGCCCAAGTGGCGGATCGGCTGTCCTGCAGTGCCAGGACGCTGCGCAGGCAACTGGAGGCAGAGGGAACCTCGTTTCGCAGACTGCTCGACGAAGTGCGCCAACACCTCGGGACGGAGCTACTTCAGAGCGGCATGACCGTCGAGCAGGTGTCGAACCGGCTGGGATACACCGACGTCAGCAACTTCTCGCACGCCTTCCACCGATGGAAGGGCGATAGCCCGCGGGCCTACCTAGCCCGCCGGAGCGCGGCGACGTCTACGCGTCGGACCATGACCATGAGAAGTAAGTGAAGGGAAAGCTACATGTATGCGATAACGCTCAACGGATTTGGCGACCCGGAGGTGATGGAGTGGGCTCGGGTCGACGACCTGCCCCCGCCCGGCCCGGGACAAGTTGCGATCGATGTGGTGGCGGCGGGGGTGAACCGGGCCGATGTGATGCAACGGATGGGTTTCTACCCGCCGCCGCCGGGCGCCAGTGAGACCCCCGGCCTCGAGGTTTCCGGTGTTATCGCCGACGTCGGTGCAGAAGTGCAAGGTTGGGCGCCCGGCGATGCGGTGTGTGCACTGCTGGCCGGCGGAGGGTACGCCGATCGGGTGAACGTGGCCGCCACCCAGGTGCTGCCGGTGCCGCAGGGCGTCAGCGTCACCGCGGCAGCGGCCCTACCCGAAGCCGCCGCCACCGTGTGGTCCAACGTGGTGATGACCGGCGGCCTGGACCGTGGACAGACGCTGCTGATTCACGGTGGCGGCAGCGGAATCGGCACGCACGCCATACAAGTGGGCCGTGGGTTGGGCGCCAACGTGGCGGTGACCGCCGGAACGCAGTTCAAGTTGGACCGCTGCCGCGAGCTCGGCGCACAAACGTTGATCAACTACCGCGAACAGGATTTCCCGGCGGTGGTCAACGCCGAGTACGGCGGCGCCAACGTCATCCTCGACATCATGGGTGGCAGCTATCTGGCCAAGAACGTGCAAGCCCTGGCCGAGAACGGCCACCTGACGATCATCGGACTACAAGGCGGCGCCACCGCGGAACTGGATCTCGGCGCGCTGCTGTTCAAACGGGGATCGGTGCACGTGACGAACCTGCGTCGCCGGCCCGAGCAGGGCCCCGGCTCCAAGGCCGAGATCATCACCGAACTGCGGCGGCAGCTGTGGCCGCTGATCGCGCAGGGGACGGTAGCGCCGGTCGTCGCCGCCGAAGTCCCGATCACCGATGCCGCGGAGGCGCATAAGCTGCTCGACTCCGCCCAGACCGTTGGCAAGGTACTGCTGACCGTGCGCGAGCCGTGATTTTTGACCGCGGTCGGCCAGGTTGAGGCTTGCAGATCGGTACGTTTTGAGCGCGTGGCTCGACTGCGCCATTTTTGGTCTTAGTGCTCGAACTGGGGTCTTCCTCGTGGTCCGCGCCCGCGGGTTTCTCGGTCGTGTCGCGAAGCCGAGCCCTTCAACATAGTGACCGAGGCGCCTGAGTCGCACGACCGCCTCGATGGTGGCGAGCAGCACGGCGAACTGGTTGCGGACGGCGGCCGGGGCGATCCGGCTCTCGGGTGAAACGGGCCAGATGCGCCCGAGCGGTCAGCGTGTCGGGGTGTCTGTCTCCCAAGACCTTCAGCATGGTGGGGAGCAATGCCTTTAACTGATTTCGGGCGGCTATCGGGTCCCCCGCCTCCCCGGTGAAACGGGCGAGATTCGCGCGGGCACAAAGGGTGTCGGGGTGTCGTGGTTTGGAAACCTTTTTCCGAATCTCGACCAGTACCGCGAACCGGTCGCGGGCCTCAGCCGGCGCGCCCGCCTCCCCGATGAAACGGGCCAGATGCGCCCGTGCGGTCAGAGTGTCCGGATGGTCGGGGCCCCACACCTCCTCGAGAGTGGGCAGCAACGCCTTGAACTGGTCGCGCGCCCCGACCGGATCCCCCGCCTCCCCAGTGAAACGGGCCAGATGCGCCCGGACCGTCAGAGTGTGGCTGCGTGCGGGCCTTGAGTCGTGCTTCAGAATCTCGAGGAGTTCAGCGAACGCATCACGGGCCACGAGGGGTTCACCTGCCTCCCCGGTGAAGTAGGCAAGATTCATCCGGGTGGTGAAGATACTGGGATGTGTGGGCTCGAAGACCTCCTGCCGGATCTCAAGCAGTCTGGCGTACTGGTTGCGCGCGGCAATCGGGTCTCCCGCCTCCCCGGTGAAGTAGGCAAGATTCGCTCGGGCGAGGAGGGCGAGGGGGTCGGTGGGTTCGTAGTCCTTCTCGATGGCGGGCAGCAGATCGCTATATTGGTCGCGGGCCGCGACCGGGTCGCCCGCCTCCCCGGTGAAGCGGGCGAGAGCCACCAGGTCACTCCAGGTGTCGCGGTGTGTGAGCCCCGACACCTTCCGCCGGAGGGGAAGCAGGTTGGAGTACTGGTCGCGGGCCGCCGCCGGGTCACCCGCCGTGCCGGTGTAATAGGCAAGATATGACCTGGCGGTGAGGACGGCGGGGTCCTCAGGTTTGAGCCGATCATCGAGTCGGGCTTTCCAGCGTTGCCAGCGTTCCACTTCATCCACGGCCCGCTCGAGGGGGCGCCAGGTAAGGCTCTTGACCACATCGGCGGTGTCGCCGCAGGCCCACAGGTGCTCAGCCTCGGCACGCATTGCGTAATTGTGCAAGGGATTTTCGGGATCGTGCTGCTGAACAGGCGCGAGTTCGGCTAGGGCCTCGGCGAGCGCCCCGTGTGCTTCGGGCCCATCGATTGTGAATTGCACACCGAGATCCGGCTTGAGCAGATAGTCGTCGCGCAGGCTGAGGTGGAATATGCCGACTTGCTCCTCAGGTTGGCCAGGTTTGGCGCGGACGATGAGCCCGGACAACCGGACCACCGAATCTCGGAACCTGGAGGGAGTGTTGGGGCCGCCGAGGCGGGCCGCTGCCGCCACGGCGAGCGGCAGTGGCAGCACCGGTCCGACACCGGCAACGGCGCACACTGCAAGCACCGGGCGCAATTGGGTTTCCCACCGCTCGCGGTCTTCGGCGCCCGCGGCGGCGAGTTCCGTGGTGTAAAGCTCCGCGAGCGAGGGGGCCAGGTCCACGGGAAGCTGGCCAGGATCGAATCCGGGGCGCACCGCCTGCTCTGCGAGCAGATACGCGTGCAGCCAATTTCCACCTGCCCTATCGACCAGGGCGGGTATGTGGTCGTCGGGGATCTCGCGACGGCGCAAATACGCGCCGATCGCGGCGTCGCCGGGCGGCGTAACCGCGATCCGGCACGCACCCGCCAGTGGGGCGGCGCCGGGGCGCGCGGTCAACACGAAGCTCACCCCGGCGCTCCCGGACTCCCCGTTCCTGCGGACGCGGGCGTCAGTCACAGCTTTGCGCAGGGCCCGCTCGGTAGCTTTGGGCAACTCGTCGAGTGCGTCGATCACCAGCCTTACCGGACGTCTGCGTTTGATGAGCCTCAGCGGGCCCATTACTTGACGTTCCAGCGCCGGCAGGCTTTCTCGTTCAGCGGGGTCGAGTCGTTCGTCGAAAGCGTTGACGGCCTGTGAGAATCCTTTGACGGTACGCCGCAGCCCGCCGGCCAGCGCCGAGGAAAGGGTGTTCATGGTGCTTAGCGGGGTCGCGAAAATGATCGCGTTGACGAAACCGTCGGGAACGCGGCCGTCTGTCACGCTGGGCTGCGCTAACGCTGCTGCCAGCGTGCTCTTGCCGGTGCCGCGCGGGCCGGTGAGCATCACACAGTCGTGAACCTTGGCGGCGGCGACCAGCGCGTCAAGCGTCTCGGTGGGCTGCAGGTAATCGGTGAGTTCTCCGACTCGGGCCTGCGCGGCGACACTGGCCGTGTTGTCTTGGGCGCTATAGAGCGCGTGGTTTCGAGATAGCCATAGACCTTGGTCGCCGCGGGCGGCCCATTGACCGCCATCGATGGTGACGCGTTGCGGCCGCTGCGCTTTCGCGCCCATCTTCAACGGTTCACGCAAATCACGGGCGTCGATGGTTTCACCGGCACCAGCGATACCGTGGCGCAGCGTACTGATCAATGCGCGGGTGAAATCCCCGCGGTAAGCGGGCCTATCGTCGGCAGCCGACAGCAGTTCGTATCGGCGGGCCGCTTGCCCCAGGCCGACCTGACCCCACTCGGTGGCCGCCTGCTGGGCAGCCACGCCGGAATGGCAGCTGTCGACCCAGACGATCAGACCGTTCAGGTCGCCACAGTCACCCAGCAAGTGCTTGAGGGCGTGCGACAAGAACACGTCACGTCTGTAGTCGCCTGTGCCGCTGCTGTCGCGGCTGAGAAAGAAGAAATCTCCGTATTTGACCATGCCATGTCCGAGCACCGCCACAAACAGCAACGCGCCGTCCTTATTCGCCCAGGCAAACGCGTTATGCAGGGCATTGAGGGCCGCGTTGTGTGTTGGGTCGAGCAACAAGCCTCCGCAATGCCGGCGGGGAAGTGCGGGCTCGCAAGCTCCGAGGTGCGGATCGATGAGGACCTCGTACAGTTCGGCTGCCAGGTCGGGTAGGAAGCTCAGCTTGCTCGACTCACCCAGAGCGTCGCATTGGGAACCGATCACCAAGGCGCGGCGCCCTATTGCCGGATTGCTCATTTCATCAGAATCCCACCGCGAAAGGCCTGCCACAACGGGATAATGCGGTCTATTCGCTGTGGGCGCCAGGCCAAATCAATGGCCCGTCCACCCGTGGAGGAGGTAGATGACAGATGGCCACGATCGTGTTGGTTCACGGCATCGCCCAAGAGCAGAGCTCCGCCGCCGACCTCGAAGACGAATGGCTGCCCAGCCTGGCGGGTGGATTGGAAAACGCTAAGTTCGGCTCGCTCGCCGATCGCCTACGCGCCGGAGATTTCGACGCCAGGATGGCCTTTTATGGCGACATATTTCTCACCGCCGACCACCAAGGTCTGGAACCGGATCAACTCACGGCAGATGAGCAATTAATCGCCGAAGAGCTCGCGCTGGACCTGCTCCGGAGTGCCGCGGAATCCGAGAACCAAAGCGATGCCGGTGAAGCGCGCCTCGAACTGGAGATTCTCACCGCCGAAGCCGACGATGCTCAGGGGGCTCTCAAGACGATGGCTGTCAGCGCGGCCGGTGTCCTCGACCACATCCCGTGGTTTGGGCGCGGCGCCCTCGCCGCCGGGTCCGCAGTCAACCGCACCCTGGCGCAAGTGACCCGCTACCTTAATGAACCAGCCATCCACGACCATGCGATTGCCCAGGTCAACCACCACCTCAGGCCCGAAACAAGGGTGGTCATCGGGCACAGTCTGGGCTCGGTCGTCGCCTACGACACGCTGCGCGCCCGGCCGTCCAACCAACCGGTGCCGCTATTGGTGACGTTGGGAAGCCCCCTGGGGCTGTCGGCGATCAGCAAACGGCTTAAGCCTCAACCTCCGGCGTTTCCAGCGGCGGTCCGGCGGTGGGTCAACATCGCCGCACCCGACGATGTGGTAGCGGCCCGCCGTGATCTGCACCCTGTCTTTGACCGCGACAGGCCCCACGGAGCGGTGTTCGAAAAGACCTGGAGAGTCGAGAATGGATCGAAACCCCACCAGGTCAACTTCTACCTCACGAAGAAGAGCTGCGGATCCGCCGTCGCTGATGCACTCCGGTGACCTGGAACGCGCGGCCCCGGAGGGCTTGAATAACGGTGTAGTTCCGAAACCACCTTCTACCTCGCTCTTTGTGGTCGGGCCGACGAGATTTGAACCTGCGACGATTGAGCTGCAACGTCTCTAAAACAAGCAGGTCAGCTGACTGCACTTTCTCAGGGGAAAGGCGTCAGGGTGGACCACCGATGGTTCAGACGTCGTCCCTGCGGTCCGCTAGCGCATACAGTCCGGGGGGCCCGCAGGTTGCGGAGGCTGACGTGTCCCGACACGACGCGGCTGCCGCGCCAGAGACCGCGACATGGTCCACACGGATAGTTGATGCTCAGATCGCCATCGACTACTGGCGCTCCGTGCGGAGCAAAGCCTACGTCGACGTCGCACCGACGCCTTACGGTCCGGACGTTTTCGGCGAGATCAGCTACGCCAGCTACGGGGACTTCGCCCTGTCCATGAAGCGGACGAGCGGGAAAAGGTAACTCGAAGCCGCGTGCTGATTTCACGTGGAACCGAGGACAAGGAGGCACCTGTACGCCCTGTTCCAGACCCGCGGTGCCGGGCTGATTACGCAAACCGGACACACCGCGGAGATTAGCCCTGGCCGGGCCGTGATCGTGCACCGATCTCGCGGCACGCCGTGCGCCGGGCCCGGAGCTTGGAGGTTGCACCGGATGTCTGATCCCCAGCAGCGCAATCGTGCTCGGATATTTCTGGACGAGGCCGAGGACCTTGTCTACGCGTCCAGCGTCGGCTGGCCACGGATCTGGTCACCCACACGACGACAGTCGACTCAACAAGCCGGCGCCACGGTGGCTTGAGCCAAGGAAGAAGCGGTAATGCGTTTTCCCCGGTCATCGGAGTCCTCGGGGGCGCCCAGTAGGGATCGTTTCGGAGTTCAGCCGACCGTTGAGGTATCGTTCCCTCGCGTCCGTCGGTTTGTTCCGGCGGATTCGCGGGCTGTGGCGCAGTTTGGTAGCGCACTACACTGGGGGTGTAGGGGTCGCAGGTTCAAATCCTGTCAGCCCGACCGAGCATGATGGCGCATCATGGGGGGCGCGATAAGGTAATGTCGTGTCATGAGGCGCTATTCGGATGCGCAATTGGTTGAGGCCATCCAGGCTTCCCACTCCTGGCGCGGTGTCCTCCGTGCACTGGGTCTCTCGGCCACGTCCGCGGCTGCGATGCGCTCCGTTCGTGTGCATGCCGACCGACTGGGACTCGACTACAGCCACTTCACCGGCCAGCGGCGCTGGACCGACCAGCAGCTTGAAGCCGCGATTGCCGCCGCCACGAGCTGGACACAGGTCGCGGAGATGCTCGGATTGTCCGGCGGCTCGAGTACGACGACGATACGGGGCCACGCCGTACGGCTCGGCCTCTACACTGCGCATCTCACCCAGCCGAGGAAGCCGCAGCCGCCGGTCGAATTGATGCGTCCGCAACAGGTCAATCTGGCCAGGGCCGGGTCGCTCATGGCCGCGGCGTGGTTTGAACTCTGTGGTTATTCCGTTTCATGGCCGCTGGAGCCGTGCCGCTACGACCTGCTCGTCTGGATGGGGACGACGGCCGAACGCATCCAAGTCAAGACGACCACGGTGAAGCAACGGACGTCGTGGACGGTGTGGATCTCCACTGCCGGCAAAGAGCGTAAGACGTACGACCCGGATGAGATCGATCAATTCTTCGTCATCGACGGCGACTTCGACTGCTACCTGATCCCTGTGTCTGCCGTGGGAGGTTTGACGGCGATTCAGTTGTCCGCCTACCAGGACTACCGACTCCCCCGGGACGGCTGTCGCTGGCCATCCAGCTCGGCGGGTTCGGTCAATTCACCATCGAGGTAGGTCATCGACGCACCCGTCGACGCAAACCCTGGCTCCGCCAGCTGCTTACTCCGCCATCAGCCGGTACAGCCCGATCAACCCGACCACCACGATCACGATCCGTAGCGCGGTCGGCGATAGCCGCCGCCCGTAGTGCGCACCCAAGAAGCCGCCCACCAGGGAGCCGGCCGCGATCAACCCGGCCGCCACCCAGCTGATCCGGTCGAACGCCACCAGCGTGTAGGCCAGTGCGGCGACCACGTTGACCACCAGCGCCAGCAGGTTCTTCGCGGCGTTCATCCGCTGCATCGATTCGGGCAGCAGCACCCCCATCACGCCGATCAGCAAGATGCCCTGCGCCGCGGCGAAATAGCCGCCGTACACCCCAACCGCGAACGTCCCGGCCACCAGCGCCACCAACCGCCGCCGGCTCAGATGATCCACCGAGCGGCCCGCGGCCTCGGCGCGCCGCTGCGCGAGGGCCTGGATCCTCGGGCCGGCCACCACCAGCACCAAAGCCAAGACCAGCAGCACCGGCACCACCCGGTTGAACACCTTCTCCGGCAGGTGCAACAGCAGATACGCCCCGCAGACGGCGCCGAGCAGCGAACCAGGGATCTGCCACCGCAGCCGCCGCCACTGGCCACGCAACTCGCGGCGGTAGGCCCAGGTGCCCGACACGCCGCCGGCCACCAGGCCGATCGAGTTGGAGATGGTCGCGGTCAGCGGCGGAAACCCCAGCGTCACCAGCGTGGGGAAGGTGATCAGGGTGCCGGATCCGACCAGGGAATTGATCGCGCCGGCCCCCACCCCGGCCAGCATGATCAACAACAGCTGCGAGATGGGCACTCGCAGCACCCTAGCCGGGCGGCGTCAGCGCGACAGCGCCAGGATCAGCGTGATCGCTTGGCGCCCCGCTTCTCGCGCACCCGCACATTGATCCGGATCGGGCTGCCGTCGAACCCGAACGTCTCCCGCAGTCGCCGCTCCAAAAACCGCCGGTAGCCGGCCTCCAAAAAGCCGGTGGTGAACAGCACGAACGTCGGCGGCCGGGCGGCGGCCTGGGTGGCGAACAGGATCCGCGGCTGCTTGCCGCCGCGCACCGGGGGCGGGGTGGCCGCCACGACCTCTTTGAAGAACGTGTTGAGCCGCCCGGTGGGAATGCGGGTATCCCACGACGCCAGCGCATTCTCCAGCGCCGGCACCAGTTTCTGCACGGAGCGACCGGTTTTGGCGGAGATATTGACCCGCTGCGCCCAACCCACCCGGGCCAGATCCCGGTCGATCTCGCGCTCCAGGTCGTAGCGGCGGTCCTCGTCGACCAGGTCCCACTTGTTGAACGCCAACACCAGCGCCCGACCCGCCTCGATCACCATGGACAGCACCCGCTGATCCTGTTCGGTCAACGGCACCGAGCCGTCGATAAGCACCAGCACCACCTCGGCGGCGTCGATGGCGCCGTGGGTGCGCACCGAGGCGTAGAACTCGTGCCCGCTGGCCTGGCCCACCTTGCGGCGCAGCCCGGCGGCGTCGACGAACCGCCACACCTCGCCGGCCAACTCGATCAGCGAGTCGACCGGATCCACCGTGGTGCCGGCGACGTCGTGCACCACCGACCGCTGATCGCCGGCCAGTTTGTTCAGCAACGAGCTCTTGCCGACGTTGGGCTTGCCGACCAGCGCGACCCGCCGGGGCCCCCCGCCGCCACCGGCGGATTCGGCGACCTCGGGCAGCGCGGCGACCACCTCGTCGAGCAGGTCGGCCACGCCGCGGCCGTGCAAGGCGCTGACCGCATACGGCTGGCCCAGCCCCAGCGACCACAACGCGGCCGCATCGGCTTCGCCCTTCTCACCGTCAACCTTGTTGGCGGCCAAGAACACCGGCTTGCCGGAGCGGCGCAGGATGCGGGCGGCGGCCTCGTCCCCGGTGGTGGCCCCGACCACGGAGTCCACCACCAGGATCACCGCGTCGGCGGTGCGCATGGCCACCGAAGCCTGTTCGGCCACCAGCTGCTGCAGGCCCTTGGCGTCGGGTTCCCAGCCGCCGGTGTCCTGCACCACAAACCGGCGCCCGGTCCACAGCGCGTCGTAGGACACCCGGTCCCGGGTCACCCCGGGCAGGTCTTGCACCACCGCCTCGCGGCGGCCCAGGATGCGGTTGACCAACGTGGATTTGCCGACGTTGGGTCGCCCGACCACCGCCACCACCGGTGGCGGGCCGGATTCCTCGGCCAGGTCGTCGAAGCCGGTGTCATCGCCGATTTCCCAGTCGCTTTCGTCGGACCAGGTGCCGTCGGCGCCGGAGAAATCCGAGTCGCTCATCGCATCGCCCCGCTGCGCTGGGTGACGAGGTCCTGCAGGTGCGCGACCACCTGCGCCTGGGTCATCTCGCTGGTGTCCACCACCACCGCGTCGTCGGCGGCGCGCAGCGGGGACATCGCCCGGGTGGAGTCCAGCTGGTCGCGGCGGCGCACGTCGGCCAACACCGCGTCGTAGTCGTCGGCCAACCCGGCGGCGACGTTCTGGTCGTTGCGC
>NZ_MLQM01000019.1:0-48230 GCF_001854525.1 Mycobacterium talmoniae | reverse complement strand
CCAACCCGGCAGCGTTCCTGCGCTTGGCGACCGCGGTGGTCATCGAATCCCACGACGAATGGCAAGTCACCCGCCGCTACCTCTCCGATGTCTCCATGGACGAGCTACGGGTGGTTATCGCCAAAAAACACGCCGCGGCAGCCCTTGCCAAACAACACCAAATCGCCTAGCGTTCAACATGACTCGTTGATCACAACGCGTGAACCACGCCCGATCCGAAGTCCACCACTCCACGGGACGCTATCCACCTATTCATTTAGGCCCCCGGCTTTCGAGGGGTACGCCATTGCTAGAAACCATCCTTCCCGTGCACAACCAGCAAACCGCCAGACAAGGTCAACATCCCCTTCTCTACCGCCCTATCCAACGCCGCATCCAAACGCGCCCCGATCGCCGTCGTCATCCGGCGACCGCCGAATAGACCAAGCACCTCCCGCTTGACTTCATCGGGGTCGATGCCGCCGGCCCGCTCGGCGACCACGATCATCGCGTTGCCGATCTCGACAAGGCTGACCTCGTCGAGGGGGCGGCTGTCGCCTTCGACGGGGCACCGGACGACACGCCAGGTCTCGGGGTCCGCCTCAGTTGGCCAGTAGAAGCCTTCGTCATCGCGTTTGTACTCACGCGGAACTATCTGTCGGATGGCTCGGCGCCGTCCCTCAGCGACCCGGCTCAGCCCGAATGCGCTGCCGACCAACTTGACCAAGCGGTCGGGGTGGACGGGCGCTTCGCTGCCAATCACGGCGTGAATCACCGCTAGTACTTGCTGTTTGGCGTACTCCATCGCAACGTCGTTTAGCACGCTGACATCGCCCGCGGGCCGAGGCACCCACTCGCGGTAGGTCTGCAGCATCGGGTGTCGCCTGGATTTCGTGGGTTCAACCGGTTGAGCAGCTGGCATCGGGGCGGACTTGAGCCGGGCGAATTCCTGCGGCTCCGCCATGACAGGTTCGCGCGCCGGCGCAACGGGCGCCTGGTCACGCTCGACCTTCCGCCGTCTCGCGTCGGAAACGGCCTGGCGCAACCTCGCGATCGTGGCGTCGCGTTGCTGCAGCCACTCCGGCATCCACACCCGCTCCACGCCAGGCCAGCGCAGCAGGTTGGCCAACACGTCGATCGGCAGCGCGTCACGGTCTGCGACGGTGCGCCGCAGATACCAGCTCGGCCCATCCAGCAACACCGCCACCAGCGGTTGGCCCGGCGTGTCCGGGTCAGAAAGCACCAGATCGACCCGAAAATCCGACAGGCCGACATCGGTGGCCACCGGCAGGCCTTCGGCGCGCAGCGCGGCGGCGATGTCGTCCCGGTGCCGATCGATCACCGCCTGCCGTCGCCCGTCCCCGTTGATCGCGTCCACCCCGTGCGTGGCCATCTCCAGGTACGCCTTCAGGTGCTTGGTACCGACTTGGGTGGTCTCCTCGGCGCGTAGCTGCTGCGGGTCGAAGCTGGCGTACAGCACCACCTCTCGGCGCGCCCGGGTGATCGCCACGTTGAGCCGGCGTTCCCCACCCGGTTTGGACAGCGGGCCGAAGTTCAACGGCACCACGCCCTTATCGTTGGCGCTAAATGCCACCGAAAACAAGATCGTGTCGCGTTCGTCGCCCTGCACATTCTCCAGGTTCTTCACGAACAGCCCATCGGGTTCGTCCAAGGCCTGCAACAGCCGGTCGTCTCCGGCATCGCGCAACAGGTTTTCGATCAGGTCGCGCTGCTGCAGGTTGAAGGTGACTACGCCCAGCGACGGCGCCGCATCGGGAGAGGCGTCGAAGCGGCGGCGGATGTCGGCGACGATCCGGTCGGCTTCGACACGGTTGGTGCGCAACGCTTTACCGCGGCCCGACCGCTCGAAGACCCCATCGACCCGGACCAGAGAGACACCGTGCCCGGCACCCACCGACGGTGCCGCAGCCAGTGGGGCCGGGAACGACGCCAGCCGCCCCTCGTAGTAGTGACAGTTGCTGAATGCGATCAGGGACTCGTCCTGGCTGCGGTAATGCCACGACAGCCATTGCCGCGGCACCCGCGCCTGCACACACTCGGTGAGAATGGACTCCTCATCGAGCACCACCTCGGGGTCGTACCCCTCGTCGTCGTCGATGGTTGCGCCCGCTTCGGCGAAGCTGGTCGGCGGCATCTGTTTGCTGTCACCGACAATGACCACTGACTTAGACCGCCCCATCGCACCGATCGCATCGGCGACCCGGATCTGCGAGGCTTCGTCGAACACCACGATGTCGAAGAGGCCGTGTTTGGCGGGGAAGAAGCGGGCCACCGAGTCCGGGCTCATCAGCGTGCACGGCAGGATCGACGTGATCAGCTCCCCAAAGTTCTCCATCAGCATGCGGATGCCCATTCCACCGCGACGGCGTTCCAGTTGCCGGCGCAGCCCGCCGACCTGCCCGCTGTCGGCAGCGGCGTCGAAGCGGCGTGCGGCCAACAGCTGCGCCGGAATGGCGCGGGGCAGCTCCTCGCGGATCCCGCGGGTGCTCTCGGTAAACCGCTGGATGGTCTTGGCGTGCGCGGCGACGTCGAAGTCACCCAATGCGGTCGCGTCCAGACGCTCGCCGATGGATGCCGCGGCGATGCCCCGCTCGAACGCCAATTCAGCGTCCTCGGCGGGTATCCGACCGGTCAGAATGGCCCTGCGTGCTGCGCCCATGCCCACGCCGCGGAGCGGCTCGACATGCGTGACCAGATCCACCCAGCGTTCCAACGATGCGACGGTCTCCAACCTTCGCAGCCCGCGCGTCGCCCACCACCTGGCAAGGAAGGAGTCACCACCCCAAGACTGCTGTTCGACGGGTGAAACCCCCGTAGCCTCGGTCAGCGCCTGCCAGGCGGCAGCGAGCCGGCGCAGCGGTTCGGCCATCGCACCGACAGCAGTGTGGGCGTAGAACTCCCGCAGATCTGCCACGTGCGGATGCTGCGGTGCTGTCGCGAGGGTGGGAACGATCCAGGCCAGCCAATCCAGGCTTGCCCGGACCTGCGCACACGCATCCGGGAGCAGCGGATTCCACGGGTACCCGACGACGGCGACGGGAAGCCGGGCGAACCGGGCACCCAGGTCGGACACCGCTGCATGAGTTTGTGCCATCTCGCCGGTGAGCGACGACAAGGATTTCAGGTCAACAGTTTTCGGATCAACCGCGAGTACAGCGGCCAGCTGAGCCAACACCGCCCGGCGCCGCTTCTTGCGGCCAAAAAAGCCGGACTCGTCGGCAGCTCGTGCGGCTTCGTGAATCCACGGGAGATCGAGATCGACGGCTGCGGGGCCGGCAGTGGCCAACCATGCGGGCGGTGTCGCGCCCAGGCTGGCCACCGCTTGACTCAGCGCCTGTAGCTCGGTGGTCAAGCCGTCGGCGTGCAAGCGGTCGATCCCCTGGAGGTCATGGCGGGGCGCATCGGCAAGTCGAGCCCACGCTGCTATGTCCGCCGGACTTTCGGCCCGGCCAAGCCTGTCAAGCTCAAGACCTTGGCGTTGGGCGTTATCGAGCGCGTCATCGAAGGCAACTGCGGCGCTGTGGATCTTGGCGACGTCGAATCCGCCCTGCGGTGGGCTGTCGAGAAAGCTCCACGGATGGTGCGTACCCGGCCGCGCCAAGTCGGTTTTTGCCGGCAGCGCACGCAGCACATCGCCGATCTGCTCGAACGTCTCGGCGGCTCCGTTGGCGACGAGGTCGCGCGGCACATCCAGCGGGGGCACATCCTGATCGGCGGCCAGTTCCGTGGACCGAGCGGTGTAGGCCGACAGCCCGGCCGCGTTGGTCTCGTGCAGCCGCTGCGCGTAGCGGCGCAGGGTGTGGCGGCTGGCTTCGGTCGATTTTCTGTAGGTATGCAACCGATCAGTGTCGGCGCTGACCCGGAGATCCAGAGCCGCTTTAATTTGTGCCCGAACCGAGGCCGGGCGGGCGGACTTGTCGTGCAGGTTCAGCGATAACTCACCCAAGCCAACGGCCTCGAGTCGCTTCTTGACGACGTCGAGGGCGGCCCTCTTCTCGGCAACAAACAGCACCTTGCGCCCCGCGGTCATCGCATGCGCTAGCAGGTTGGTGATCGTCTGCGATTTCCCGGTTCCGGGTGGCCCTTCCAACACGAAGGTGCGGCCGGCGCCAGCTTCGGCCACCGCCTGCAACTGGGACGAATCCGCCGGCACCGGCATGGTAGCCCGCAATTCATCGAGGTCGACACCGGAAACCTCGGCGACCGGATCCGTGTAGGGCTCCAGCGGCGTCTCGATGAGGTGGGTGACCAGGCTGTTGTTCGCCAGCGTCCGCCAAGACTCGTCGAGGTCCTTCCACAGCGGGAATTTGGCGAACTGCAGCACCGACAGGTGCACCGTCTCCTCGACCCGGAAATGCAGGCCCACCTTGGCGATGGCGCGGCGCACCGCATCAAATGTGCCGGCCAGATCGATCCCCGAGGCGTCCTCGGCGGGATTGGCCAATTCCGGAATCTCCAAACCGAACGCCACCCGCAACTTCTCGACTAGGCAGTAGTTCGGTGTCGATGCCCCGGCTTCATCAAGGGTCAGTACGTAGCGCTCGCCCCGATTCTTCGTCGACAGCATCACCGGTACCAGCACGACCGGTGAGCGCAAGTCACGATCGTTGAAGCGCCAATTGAGCATCCCGAACGCGAGGTAGAGGTTGTTGGAGCCGGTCTCCTCCACGATGGTTTTGGCCTTGTAGGCCACGTACCGCAGCTTGGTCTTGTACGCCGCGGCAGTGATATCGATGTGGGCGCTGCGCTTCTCCGCGAGCAGCTGGATGCGTTCGTCTTCGGGAAGGTCGCGGGCGTACCGGGTGCCGCGTGCGGCGTCGATGCTCGGGATCTCGTCGGAGGCCAGCAGCGTGATGGGCGCCGACGCGTTGATGTCGTCCTCGAACCGCGCTAGCGCCGGGCCGGGAACCTCGAGCCGGAATCCGGCGCGTTCGGTGTAGTTGATCAGCCGGTTGCGCAGGCTGAGGTCCAGCAGCGCGTTCTTCCACTGGCCGACCCGGGGCGGCGCGGACTCGGCCAACTTGCTCGGGGCGGCTCCTTCGCGAGTGACATACGGGGCGATCACCGGGCCGGCGGGCGGCCGGTACTCCGTGACAACCACGTTGCCGTCGGCGTCGACGGCGCGGCTAGGTAGCGGGAAGATCCGCGCCCGACGGGCGCTCCGGATATCGGTGACGCCCAGGATCTCGGACAGATCCCCGCCGAGGTATTTGACGCGCGGCGCCGCGACCGCATCGGCGAAATCCGCCGCCTGCGCACCGCCGGTGAGCATCGTCGTCTCCACTAACCGGATGTGGTCGAGGTCAACGAGGTTGACGATGTCAACGACCTCGGTGGTCGCCACCGCCGCCAACGCCGTATCGTCTCGCCAGTACCCGAGGAAGGCATGCCCTTTCAGCACCCAGACCGTGGAGTTGACGCCGGCCTGCTCCAGCACGGCCGCCATGGTCAGCGTCGTATCCAGGCAGGTCCCGAGCCGGCCGTCGAGCACCTCGGCGGGGGTGCGGACCTTCTGCCCGTCCAGGCCCCAACTCGCCGGCGGTTCGGCGTAACGGATGTCGGTGGCCCGCATGGTGTCATACACCGCCTGCGCGATGGCGTCGACCCGTTCCGGATTGTCGCTTTGATAGCCGTCGATCGCGGAGCGACCGGTCAGGGTCTGCAGCCGGTCGGAGACCTTGGGCAGCAGTGCAGTGACCGCGGTCGAGTTGGGTTGCACGTGGGCGGCCAGCATCTCTAGCGCCAGCTGGAGCGGCTTCGCCTTCCACTGGTTGGCAGCCAGAACGGTGACATCGGTGGTCGCCTTGGCCAGCGGCGCCCCGTGGGTGTCGCGTAGGACGGCGCGGATGGTTCCCGGTCGCTGCTCGCCGACGGCCAGCATGGCGGCCGGGTCGAGCACCAGGTCGACATCTCCCAGGATCGTCGGTTTGTGGGCGGCAAGGTCAAGATGAACCTCGCGCGGCCCGCCGTGGGAGCCGTCGGCGCTTACGACGTCGAGTTCGAGGACCGCGCCACGCAGTTCCTCACCGGCGTTGTCGACCGTGACGTGGTCAATGACCGGTATCTGGCAGTGCGCCATCGGGTAGCTGAGGTCGGCGACCGCGTGGATCTGGATGCGCGGCGCACCCGCGGTCTCTGCGGCCGCTTCGCGTCGTGAAGGTTCTTGGGAGCGGGCGAACTGTCCCCCCGTTCCCGATTCCGGCTGTGCCGGCGGTATCGGGGCCACCGTCACCTTCAGGTCGGTGATCTGGGCGGTCTGCTTGTCGGCGCCGATGGCACGCAGGAGCAATTCGGCGGAGTCGAGGGCCCGGTATGCCTGGGCAGCGGTAAACGGTTCGTTGTGGGCCCAGCGATTGCGGACATCACGCAGCTCGCTGGCGTAGTTCTGCCCCTGCCGGGGCAGATCACGGTTGAACGGGTAGCCGAGTTCACCGAGGCGTTCGGTCATCGCGCGCAGCATCAACGACAGATCGCGGCTGCGGTAGAGGCCGACCCGACGACCGGCAGCCATGTCCTTGCGGCGCAGCAGTTCGGGCCACTCGATGCCCGGCGGCAACACTTCGGCGAGGACCCTCTCGACAAACGGGCCCAATCCGTCAATGAGGATTCCCAGGGCTTCGCCCACCGTTGCGTGATAGTTGGTCTCGGTCACCGCGTACTCCTAACAGCTGCGCACCAGCAGCGTTGCTGATACCGCTGCGCAGCAGCCTAGACTTCGGCGCCGACAAATTGGGCAGCGGCGGCGTGAAGCGACAGGTGACAATCGTCAGTCATGTCTCGGGGCACCCGGTTTGCTACATGCGGCCCTACCGCTAAGGCGGCAACGCGATTGAGGCCGCTGCTGCGAGCCTGACGGCTGCGACAACCTTGCCTCTTGAACCGCCGGTGGGCCGCTCACCGTTCTGCTACCGTTCCCGTTCAGACGGCTCGTTCAGCAGCGGGTGGGCATAGCGCGCAACGGATTCGGGGCAGCGCGCCCTGCCACTTTCGGCATTGAATTCGGCCGCAGGCGTCCGGTTGTGCGCCCTATTTGCATCGGTGAAGAGGGCTCGGACTTAGAGGTGAGTGATGGGGTTTTACGTCCGCAAGAGCATTAAGGCAGGACCATTCCGGTTTAACCTCAGCAAATCTGGGCTGGGGGTGAGTGCTGGTGTACGGGGATTCCGACTCAGCACCGGACCACGGGGTAACTACGTGCACATGGGCCGACATGGCGTCTATTACCGCGCCTCGCTAAATGGCGGCAAATCCTCGTCACGTGAGACCCGGCCGGCGGCTGTGCCGCCTTCGAGTCTTCCGCGGTTCGATCCTCATGACGTTGTAATGGAAGACGTCACCGGTGCGACGGCAATGGCACTCGAACCGACTAGACGTGGAGACATGGTTGACCAGCTGAACTCTGCAGCGTCGCGGTTCGCCTGGTGGATACCGACCGCTGTCGTCGGAGGGCTGCTGGGTCTGATCACAATTCCGTTCGGCCTCATCATCTGGCTCGTAGTCATCCCGCTATGCACATGGCTATACCTCAACGATCAGGCGCGTCGCACTGTTGTTGTGTTTTACGAAGTACATGACACTGTCCACGGTTGGTTTGACACTCTTGTCACCCAGTGGGCATGGCTCACCGAGTCGCAGAAGCTTTGGCGCGTCACACAGGCCGGTGACATAATCGGCGTTCAACAATTCAAGCGAAACGCTGGAGCATCCACGCTCATAAGCTCGGTAAGCGCTGCCGCCGACTTCTCTGGCCCCAAGCAACTGAAAACGAATATTGAAATTCCATCGATTTCCGCGGGGCAGTCCGCCCTGCATTTCTTACCGGACCGGCTCCTCGTCCGTGATGGCAAGCGGTTTAGCGACGTCGGCTACTCCGATTTGCGGGTCGCGTACCAACCGACACGATTTATCGAAAGTTCGACGCCGCCTAGCGATGCCGTCCAGGTGGACACTACATGGCGATACGTGAACATCAACGGGACACCTGACCGCCGATTCAACGACAACCAGCAACTTCCAGTGATGCTCTACGGGCGACTAATCCTAACCACTGTGCACGGCCTTCATTGGATCGTGCAGATCTCACGAGAACAGGCAGCACAACCACTCGCAAAGGCAATCTCGTCGGCACCCGCCATCGAGGCCGCATAGGGGTGAAGAAGCGTGTGGGCGAACGCCGCCAAGACGTGAACGACCTTCGCCAGGACATGACGGGTGGACGAGCGGTTCACGCACATCGACGAAAAGTTCACGGCAGTCGACAGCGGTTTTTGTCGAGATGCGGGCGAAATTCGACATGACCGGCCGCGGGCCAGCAACACATCGCGGAGCTGATTCAACGCGTCATCGACGCGCAGCACGGCAATAACTCTGCCTGACCGGTCGGTGTCGCCACGCCGCCCAGGTCGCCGGTGCGAGGTGGGCGGGCCGCCCGGTGCGCAGTTCGACCATGATGGCCGGGTGACTGCGCTCGCCGACGCCGTTCTCCCCCTCATCAGGACCCGGGCCGATGTCTGGCGGTGGAACGTCGCCAACGCGCACGGGGCCCGGATGCACGAGGCCGTGGCGATCCTGCAGCAAGCCGCCCAGGACGACGACCCCGCCGAGGTGTTCGCGGTAACCCAACGGGCGATCGCCTCGGCACTGAAGGTGATTATGCGGGCCGACGACTCCAGCGGGATCATCGGCGACGCCTGCCGCGACCTTCTGGACCTGCACCCGATCCTGGCGGCCCGGGCCCGCCCGGCCGCCAGCAAGCTCGTGGACTGGATGGTGAAGTTCCAGTTCGACAACGAGTGTGACTACTTCACCATCGACCCCGTCGCCTACGCGCCGGCGCTGGGCGCCGCCGGCATGGCCGCCTACCGCGCCAGGCTCGACGAACGCGCTGCGACTCTCGGCCCGCGACCGCCCGAGGATCAACCATTCTCATCGCCACACGCCGGTGCCTGGTTCACCCTGGATTGGAACGCCCAGCGTCTGGCCGTTTGGGATCGGGACGTCGACGCCATCATTCGCACCCATGCCCGAGGCCGGCGCGTCGCCGCGCGGCTGCAGGACACCGCTGCAGCGCTCATGGAAATCGGGGAGATCGACGCCGCGATCGACTGGGCCAAGCAGGCCACCGATTTCGACGACGGCCATCAGGCTCGCCGGGCCGCCGACTACTGGTGCGACCTGCTGGCCGAGCATCGGCCCGACGACCTGCTGGCGGCGCGGGTCGAGGTGTTCCGCCGCTGGCCGTCGTCGACCACCGCGGGCCGGCTGTACCGCGACGCCCGCGCCGCCTGGCTCGACTACCGGGATGAGGTGCTCGGGCGCCTCGCGTCGCAGCCGCGCGACGCGGTGTCATTCGCGCAACTGTCGCTCGAAGACGTTCCGTTCGCTTGGCGGCTGGCGCACAACCTCGGCCTCGATGACGACCGCACCTGGAGCGACCTCGCCAAGGCCTACGAGAAGCTCGAGCCGCTGGCTGTTCTGCCCGTCTACACCCGTCTCGTCGAGCGGGAGCTGGAAGCTGCGGACGCGCGCAACTACCGCAGCGCCGCGCGGCGACTCAAGAAGATGCGCAAGCTGGCCGCGGGGTCAAGCGAGTCCGCGGACGTCGACGCGTTCATCGCCGACCTGCGCGACAGATATCGTCGTCGCCCGCGGCTGCAACTGGAGCTCGATCGGGCCGGGCTGCCCTGACGTTGTCGTCCCACCGGAGGCGCCCGCCTCCTGATCGCCACGGGTTTCGGCCGTGCGGCGGGCCACACGTCCATCCGGCCCGCGATGGCCCGGCCCAGCGGGTCAGGAACCGAATAGAACCAGTTGCTGTGCTTACGCCGAAGTGCGCTCGTCCAAGAGGCGCGCGTAGCCCTTGCGACGGAGGCTGTGCTCCATGCCCGGGCTCGGTGTGTGAGTCTTCAGCCATTCCCGCATGCCAGCCAACTGAGCAGGCTTCGAGGCGTCGGTCAGCTTCAGTGCACGAAGCAGTGCTGCTACCGAGCTTGGTTGCGCCGCGCCGCGAGGCTGCAGCGGGATGTCATCGTCCCACTTCCCCATCGCGAACCTCCACCTCGACTATGGGAACACTATAGGCTCTCGCCACTCCGACGATACGCATGACGATCCCTGGCGGAAAGAGCAATTCTTGCTGGTAGGCGTCGCTTTGAAGTCCCAACGGAGGAACCCAGAGCGCTGGTGTGCCCGACTGAGCATGGATTTTGTACACGGCGGGGCGGAGCCCAGGGGTGGTGAACTCCGTCTCGGCGACGTTCCTATCGAGCGACGTGGCGAAGAACATCGGAATGTCGCGGTCGAGGTCGATTAGACTTTCGAGTCTGTCGTTCGGTACACCGAGCGCCGCGTCGATATTCCGGATGCCGCGCCAAACTTGCACCTCTTCGGGCAATTCCGCCATGAGATCCTGCAAGTCGTCCATGACGTCATATGCCCGAGCGGAAGCCGTCTGATTTTGGGCGGCTCGCTGAACTTCGCGGTAGAAGCGCTCATCCTTGCCCTGCCAATCCCTGACCGAGAGCCTTTGCGTTGGCGTCGCATCGTTCGCCTGCTTCGCAAATAGCGTGTTCAGACGTTCGGCAGGGCTTTCCTCATGTCCGCTGATGGGCATATTGTGCCGACGGACCTGAGCGCAGTCACTTCACGGCCGCGTCGCCACGACGTTCGCTCACAACCCTGGCGAGCCGCCTGAGCATCGCGCGAGCCGCCGACGTAGGCGTCACGTACCGCAAAACGTCCGGTATGCACCGAAGTCTGATGGCGCCGGCGCGGCGTAGGACTCCAGGCCGACGCGCTCCCGATATGGCTCACCAATCACGTCCAGCAACCGCTGCACCGACGCGAGATCGCCACCCGTCGCGGCCGTCAACGCCTGCTCCACCAGGTGATTGCGCGGGATGTAGACCGGGTTCACCCGATCCATCGCGTCCGGATCTGGCCCCAGCGCCTGCCAGCGCCCCAGCCATTCGTCGAACTCGGCGGGAGCGGCGAACATCGCTCGCGCAGAAGCACTGTCGTCTCGCCCAGCCGCGCTCAATGCCCTAAAGAACGAGGTAAAGTCCACGGCGTTCTCCCGCAGCAACACCAACGCGTCATCAACGACGCTGGTCGCGGCTCCGCCCTCGGACAATCCGAACTTGGCCGCCATCCCGGCCGACCAAAAAGCTTGATAGCGCGGCAGGAATCCCTCGAGGGCGTCCGTCGCCAGCGTCACCGCCTGCGCCTGGTCGTCGGCGAACAGCGGCAGCAGCGCCTCGGCGAAGCGGGCCAGGTTCCACTGCGCGATCCGCGGCTGGTTGCCGTAGGCGTAGCGCCCGGCGTAGTCGATCGAGCTGAACACGGTGGCCGGGTCGTAGGCCTCCATAAACGCGCACGGCCCGTAGTCGATGGTCTCCCCGGAGATCGTCATGTTGTCGGTGTTCATCACCCCGTGCACAAACCCGATCAGCATCCAGCGGGCCACCAACGACGCCTGGGCGTCGACGACCGCTTCGAACAGGGCGACGTAGCGGTTGTCGCCTTGGGCGGCCTGCGGGTAGTGGCGGGTGACCGCGTGGTCGGCCAGCCGGCGCAACAGCCCGAGATCGCCGGCGGCGCGAGCTTGTTGGGCGGCGAGCTGGAAGCTGCCGACCCGCAGGTGGCTGGCGGCGACGCGGGCCAGCACCGCCCCGGGCAGCACGGTATCGCGCTGCACGTCACGCCCGGTGGCCACCACGGCCAGCGAGCGGGTGGTGGGGATGCCCAGCGCGTGCATGGCTTCGCTGGCGAGGTATTCGCGCAGCATAGGCCCCACCACCGCCAGGCCGTCACCGCCACGGGCGAACGGGGTGCGCCCGGAACCTTTGAGCGCCAGATCGCGGCGGCTTTCTGCGCCCAGTTCGCCGAGCAGGAGCGCTCGGCCGTCGCCGAGCACCGGAACGTAGTTGCCGAACTGGTGTCCGGCGTAGGCCTGCGCGACCGGGGTGGCGTCGTCGGCAACGGCCGTGCCGACCAGCAGGCCGAGGCCTTCCGGGCTGCGCAGCCACTCCGGGTCCATGCCTAACTCGGTGGCCAGCGGCTCGTTGAGCACCAGCAGATGCGGGTCTGGTGGCGTCTCGGCCTGCCACGGCACCGCCAGCTCCGGGAATTCGCGGGCGAAGCAGCCGTCGAGGGCGACGGTCGCGGCTGGTGAGAGGCGCACGCTGTTCAGGCTACGGGGCGTTGGGCTGCGGTCGGGGATCCGGCGACAGTAAGCAGTCCTGGTTCACACCAACGGGCCGCCGGACAGCAAGGGACCGATCGCGGCCGATGACGGGCCCCTCACTTCGGCGTTCAGTACAGCGGGCCGCCGCCGAACAGGTCCCGATGCGAGTCGGGTTGGTTACCCGCCACGTCGGTGACGCCGTACTCCAGCGCGGTTTCGGCGGTGATCAGCGTGTGCCCGCTGCGCGCCCCGACCTGCGGGTCGCCTGCCAGCGCGACGATCACCCGGCCGATGAACTCCGGGGTCTCGGCGTTGGCCAGCGAGAAGCCCTGAAACTCGGTGAGCCCCGACGCCACCATCGCCTCGTTTCTCACCAACCCGGGCCACAGCGACAGCGCGCTGACCCCGGTGCCGGCGAGATCGACGGCCATGTCGGCGGCCATCTTGTCCAGCCCGGCCTTGGACATGCCGTAGAGCACCGAATGCAGATGCCCGCGGGTGCCGAACGACGAGATGTTCACGATCAGGCCCGACCCGGCCGGCACCATCAGTTGCGCGGCGTGCACCGACGCCACATAGTGGGCCCGCAACCCCACCCCGATCAGCGAATCCCAGTCGCTGATCGGGCGTTTCCAGAACGGGTCGGTGAACCCGGCGAACCCCTTGGGCGCGGCCCACACGTTGTTGACCAGCAGGTCCAGCCGGCCCTGCTCGGCGGCGATGCGGGCGAACAGGGCGGCGATCTGATCGTCGTCGCGGTGATCGCAGCGCACCGCGATCCCTTTTCCGCCGCGCGCGGTGACTGCGGCGGCGGTGGCGTCCAGCGGGCCGCCGACCCCGACGTCGCCGCGGGCGGTGACGTAGACGGTCCAGCCGTCGGTACCCAACGCCACCGCGATGCCCTTGCCGACGCTGCGGCTGGCGCCGGTGACCAGCGCGACCCGGGTCACCTCAGCACTCCACGACCGCGTCGGGCCCCAGCGGGCGGGTGAGCGACCAGTGCTGCCGGAACTGGCTGCGCGCCATCTTCCAGGCGCCGTCGCACAGCACGTAGTCGTCGTCGTAGTCGCCGGTGAGCAGCCGCTCGGTGCGCTCGATCAGGTTGAGCTGCCGAAACTTCAGCGTCCACCGCCCGGTCGCGCGATCCGGCCCGGTCAGGGTGATGTCCGGGTGCATGCCGTGGTGCATGTCCAGGATCACCGGGCGACCGTCCACGGTGTGCAGCGCGATGCGCCGGAACACCGCGGCCAGGTGGTTGGCGTCGGCGAAGTCGCCCAGCGGGCCGTAGTCGATGTCGGCGCCGTCGGCGATGAAACACGACCGCATGGTGTCGGGATCTTTGGCGTCGCAGGCGCGAAAGTAGCGGTGTTTGAGCGCCTTGATCGCCTCGATCTGCTCGAGTGCCGCCAGGCGTTCCTCGACGGTGCGTGTCATCCGGTGGTCCTCCCGATCGCCGTGGGACAGCTCGCATCATGTCATCGCGATCGATGCACCCCGCGCATCCTCACTGCGGGTGGTTCGCCAGGTACTCACCCACCGGGATCGGTGCGTCGGCCGCGTACCCGATCGGCAGCAGCACGTCCCCGGCCGTGGTGTGGCAGTACACATCCCAGCGGTAGTAGCCGGCGAACGCGGCCGGATCGGCGCCCAGCACGGCGGCGTAGTCGTCGACCGCGCGCACGTACTTCGCGGAGTGGTTGTAGGCGAAGACGGCCCGGTCGGGGTTGGCGGCGAAACCGTTGGCGGCCAACAGGCGCCCGGCGGCCAGGATGGCGTCGTGCGGGGCGAAGATGTCGCCGCCGTCGCCATATCGCGCGAACGTCGCCGGCAGAAACTGCATGGGGCCGCGCGCATCGGCGCTGCTGGCGCCGACGACCCGGCCGAAGGTGGTTTCGATGAAGTTGATCGCCGCCAGGTAGTTCCAGCCGACCCCGGTGGCCGCCTCCGCTTCGTGGTAGTAGCCGAGCAGCTCGTCGGCCGGCGCCGGCGGGTCGATGCGCCACGCCGGCAGCGCGGCCCTGGCGTCGCTGGCCACCAGCGCGACCATCTGCCGGCGCGCGTCGACGTTGTGGTCATAGCCGCCCAGCAGCGGCGCCGGAATCCGCGGGCGCACCACGGCATCCCAGTCCGGATGCCACCCCAGGGCGCGGTAGGCCGCCTGCTGGCGGTGCGCCGCCTCGGTCAGCACCGCATCCGACGCCGACGGGTCACGCAGGGTCTGCTCGGCGGCGACCAGGCTGTCGGCGAGGGCCACGGGGTCCGTGGGCGGCGGCTCCGCGCGAGTCGGCGAGGCGAGTAGCAGTGCTCCCGCGACGAGCAGTGCGCTGCCGCGGACCGGTAAGCGGAACAACGCACGACGACGGGCCACCCCGGTGCGCGTCCCGCTCGTCGCACGCATGCTTCTCCCTCGCTCGCCGGGTCGAGCGCCGCCACCGCGAACCTTTTATAACGCCGGTGATCGTGCGCGACCCGCGGCGCTCAGGCTACCCGTGCGCCGCCTTTTCCCGAGGGCACTCGGTCGGTATTGACGCAGCGCCCGTACGTGCGCATAGCGCCGGCGACCCCAGCGTTCGGCGGGTCTCACCGACTTGGGCATATATGCGTGCGTCCGAGTCTGAGCGACAACCCATAACCGTGCGGCAAATCTGCACGGGCGTCGACCTCCCCGCTGCCGTTGTCGCTCAGACTCGGACGCATCGCTATGTCCTTCCGCGCCGCGGCCCGCCCTTGATGAGCTCATCATGGTGTCCCGCTCGTCCGCTCCCAGCAGACGGCCGCGGGCGGATCACGGCACGGGCCTCGAATGCGGGAAGAAGCACGACTGGGTAGCCATGCGCATCCTCGTCACCGGCTGGCCGTGCCGCGGCGGTCATACCGCCCGTTGAGCAGGTTGGACACCGTGCCCGCCTGCCACTCGCGGCCCGTCGGGGTGCGCTGCCCGGTGGAATTCAGCACCCGGGCGGTGGCCGCCTGCGTGACGCCGCAGCCGTGCACCAGCCAGCGCACGTAACGCTTGAGCATCGGCTGGCGCTGCGCCCACGGTGTCGTCGGCGCCGGAAGCGGCGGTGCACCAACGTCGGTGCTCGGGCGGGCGCCGGCAGGGTCACGTCGAGCACCCGGCGCCGCCCCGGCGTCCGCCACGGCCCGTTCGATTTCGCGGCCGAGGCTGTCTACCCCCACCGCCGCCAGCGCCGCATGGTCGAGCTCGTCGACCGCCTGGACTTCCCGGCGCAGCGCGTAGTCGATTTCGCTGGCCCCGCCGTCGGTCGGGAACGGGTCGAGGTCGCGGCCGGCCCGCAACGTCAGCCCGTGCCGCTGCAGCACCAGACTTAGCCGCCGCCAATGCTGTTCGCGTCCGAGATCCGCGCCCAAGAACGGCACCCAGACGTCGGCCCGGTCGGCGATCGCGCGCCCCAGCGCCGACACCACCGCATCGACCTCGGTCAGCTCGTCGTGCGCGCCGGCTTCACCCGGCGCGAACGCGAACGCGTCGGCGACCACACAGGACTGCTGGGCCGCCAGCTCGGCCAGGTCGTCCCGGTGCCCGCCCACCGTCTCGTGGTCACCGAGCAGAACGACCCGGCTCTCCCCCGTCGCCTGGTGTCGACAATGCCGCATGGTTACCTCCCGCTGTCTGAACCTCGCTGTGGCCGCGCCCGTACCGGCGCCCGTCCGGTGCCGGTCGCTTCGTCATCCGAGCCACCCCGAGCTGGGTTGGCGCGCCGTCGAGTCGGAGCTTGGCGACGGCGTCTCGTGAAGCGGACCCCACGCTAGGCCGGGGCACCGACAAGTCCCGGGTGCTCACCACGGGGCCTAGCGCGAGCGCCTTGTCGGTGCCCGCCGCTAGCGTGACGGCCACCGCGAAAGGAGGAGCCATGCCGGATTTGGCGTCGCCGCAGGCCGTCGAACAATTCGCCGACTTGCCTGCGCGCCACCGCGACCCGCTGCCGTCCTTGACCCCGGAGTGGCTCGACGACGCCCGATGCTCCACGCCGCGCACCCAGCGGCGGGACGGTCCGGGATGCGCCGCGGCCACCGGGACGCCGGGCGGCACCTCAGGTATGGCGTCGACCGTCGGCCTGCGGTATCGTGCGCCGGTGCACACAGCGGCGTGCTCGGCGATGAGCGGCGCGCTGGACGCTACCCCGCCGCCCGTCGAGGGCCACCCGAACAGCAAAGCGCGGCAACCCCTATGGGTGGAGCCGCCGTCGGGGCCCGCAGCCACGGCGCGGTGGGCATTCGCCGCATTCTGCCGCGTCGAGGCCAAATTTGCGCTGGGTAACCAACTCTGGCAGCAAACCCGCGCCCATCCAGACACCCGCCTGACCCGCCGGCGGCCGACCCGCGAATGCGTGCTGGTCGGCGACCGGCCCAGCGAACTGCACGTCGAAGTCGCCGCCGACCGTTACCGGCTGCACCACGACTCCGGGGGGCGATCGCCCACTTGGCCCGCGCGACCCGAGCCGCGAGCCCCCAACCGAAAGGGAAACACTAGGTGGCAACCATCAGTGAGCTGGTCCGAACGACCGGGGTCAGCGTCCTCACCCCGCACGACGGCGACGTCGACATCCCGGTGCTGTCCGGCATGCAGCGCCAGGGCGACGTGCTGGTGTTACCGGCCGCGTACCCGGCGACCACCGCGGTGCCGGCGTCGGGCACCCCGGTGGTGCACGCCGAGAACGGCGGCAACACCCACGTCATCTACGCCGCGGACGGACCGGTCTACTGTGACACCGACGCACCCCACGACCTTCGGGTCGCCAGCCTGACGGTGCCCGACGGCTCCATCGCCTACCTGGGGCATCCCGAGCACGGCTACATGGGGATCGCGCCGGGCAGCTACGAGATCCGCCGGCGACGCGAAATGGGTGCAGCGGCACGGCTGATCGCCGACTGACCCTTCCGGGGTCACGCCCCGCTCCGCGGTTGCAGCCGGCGCAGCGCCGCCCGGAACTCGGGGTTCGGGTCCGCGCCCGGCAACACCGCGCACACGTCGCGCAGCGCGGCATCGACATCGATGCCCCGGGCGCGGGCGCCGTACAGCGCGGCGATGGCCGGGGTGCGGCTGTAGGCCTGCACGCAGTGCAGGAACACGGTGCGGCCCTCCGCGCGCAGCTGCTCGAGCGCGCGCACGGTGTCCAGCAACACGAAGTCCAGGTTGGGGTTCTCCCCCTGCCGGTCGATGAGCCGCACATCGAGGTGCTGGGCCCCGGCGGGCAGATCGGCGTCGGCGACCCGGCACAACGACACCACCGCATCGACCTCCGCCGACAGACTGCCCAGCGCCGCGATCCCGCCGATCCACACCTTCGGGTCGTGCGGATGCGGCACGGCCGCCCGGGCCTGCGGGTAGCCGCTGTAGTCGAGGGGGTCCGGCCGGCCCTTGTCGATGATGTTGTCGGCCAGCTGGATCAGCCCGCGGGTCGTCAACCCCGGCCAGCCGTGCAACATCAGCCGCCAGCGCGCCGGCACCGCCGAGGCCCCGTACACCGCGCCCAGCAGTCCCCCCGCGATCGCGGCCACCGTGTCGGTGTCCCCGCCGCCGCGCACCGCGGCCTCCAGCGCCAACCGCAGATGGTCGGCCCGGAACACTTCCGCGCCGGCCTGCTCGATCGGCACCGGGGTGGTGGCGATCGCCGACCAGGCGCCCTGCAGGGCCGCGACCACCCAGCCGTTGTTGCCGGAAAACGCCGCCGGCGAGGAGTTTTCGGCCTCGTCCAGCCGCGCCGCCCACCGGTTGCGCCGGTCGGCGTCCAGGTGGCCCAGGCCGATCCGGGCGTCCAGCTGCCCGGTCCGCACACCGTGGCGGATCGCGGTGCACCACAGCACGCAGGCGTCTCCGGCGTCGGGGTCGTAGTGGGTCAGTTCGCTGATCACCCGGGCCGCGTTGACCAGGGCGGCCCCGTCGTCGAGGTAGGCCAGCGTCACCGGCGCGGTGCGCATCAGCGACCCGTTGCCCGCGGTGCGGCCGCTGCGCTGGTGCAGGGCCGCGGCCTCGGCGCGCACGGTGCGGGCGCTGATCCCGCGCTGCGCGGCGGCGGCGAGCACCGAGCGGGTTTGCACGCCGACGTCCTTGGCGTTCTGGGCCCAGCCGTGCCAGCGGTCGACGATGCAGTCCAGCGCCGCCTCGGCGGCCAGATCCGTGCCGGTGGCGGCGATCTCGGCGATCGCGATGGCCATCGAGGTGTCGTCGGTCCACTCGCCGGGGGCAAACGGGCCCAGCCCGCCGCCGATCATCGCGACCGGTTGATCGGGTGCGCGCGGGCCCTCGAACTCATACCCGGCGCCCAGCGCGTCGCCGGCGGCGGTGCCCAGCAGGGTGCCGCAGGCCCGATCCCGTTGTGCAGCGGTCAAATCGGTCACGACGCCTCTCCTGTCGCCAAGCCTCCCGCGGAAGGCGCTCGGGTCACCTACCGGTCGGTGGGCGCGCCGGTCCGGTCACGGTGGATCCGACCGTCGTGGTGCGGTGGGCCTCGCGCGGGCCGGCGGCGCAGCAGGCGGGAGCGGGCGCGGTGCTCACCGGCCTAGCGGAAGGGGTTGAGCCGCGGGAGCTTTTCTTTGATGCGGTCGCGGATGCGCGGCGGGGGCGCCGGCGCGGCCGGCGGAACGTAGACCGGCGGCTGCTCTTCGAGCAGCGGCTGCAGCATCGACGGCTGCGCGGCGGGGGCCACCGTGGGTTTAGCCCTCGGCGGGGTGGCCGGGGTTTGGTGGGCGGCGGTGCTGTGCTGCGGGTGCCGCGGCGACGACGGCTGCAGGCGCGGCGCCACGGCCAGCGACAGCGCGACGACCAGCACCACGACCGCGGCGGCCAGCACCGACGCCAGCACCCGCACCCGCGGATTCCGCGGCGGCATAACCGGCGCGGCGGGAACGGTGTCCGCGCGCGCCGCCGCCAACGCCGCGCCGCGCGGCAGCGCGAAGTCGGCTTCGGCGGCGGTGATGACCGGGATCCCGGTCTGGTCTTGCAGCGCGGCGACGACGGCGTCGGCGTCCCCGGAGCCCAGCACGAAGATCGCGTCGGGCCGCGGGCGCACCCCGTGCACCGCCGCGCGGATCGGCTCGATCGGCGGTTTGGCGTCGGTGCTAGGGAGGCGCTGCGCGGTCACCCGTCGGGCGTTGACCGTGGCGACGACGGTGGCGCCGGGTTCCACCGCGCACACCACCAGGAAGTCGTAGCCGGCCAGGTCGGCGATGCCGCTGGCGAGCAGCTCGGTGGCCGCGACGTCGCTGACCGCGTGCGCGGTGCCGCCCAGCGCGGTTTGCACCTTGGCGGCGGCGGCTGCGGCGTCCGGGCTCCAGGTGAGCCCGACCGCGTGCAGATCCGCGCCGTCGACCAGCGTCGCGAGCAGGGCGTCGGCGTCAAAGGCATCGATGTCGCCGATGCCCAGCGCACCGCGGTCGACGGCGTCGCCGTCGCCGGTGACACCGTCGACCAGCACCCACCGGACAACGGTCGATGTCATCGAAAGACCGAGCACCCGGTCCATGGATGGCCTCCGATCGTCTGCGGACCGCATCCGAGGCTACCGATAGCGCGCCGGGGTGGCTGGTGGCGCCCCGTGTCGGGTCGGGCGGGTTTCCTGCGGCAGCCCGCCATGTTGCTTCGCTTCAGCCACATCCGCCACTGCTACCCCGAATCTCCGACCATGACCGCGCGCTGGAAAACGATGGCGCATCCGATACCACGGCGGCGGTAGGCGACCGGTCTCATCGAGCAGAGCCGACCTATGACATGTTCGGCCCGCTTAGACCGTCATCCTCGCTCCTCGCATGGCGCCGGCCGATGTCGTTGCGGTGAGCTAACCTGCCCAGTCAACATGACCGCGGTCGAGTTCTTCGTGGATGAGTCCCGTCGCCGGGACTATCTTCTGTGTGCGGCAGTGGTTGCCGATCACGACCTCGACTCCGCCCGTAAGGTGATGCGCGATCTCAAGCCGAGGAACCGAAACCGCCTTCACCTGAAAGACGAGACCCGCAATCGTGATCGTCTCATCGCCGATTTCGTCCGTTTACGTCCCGTCGCCCAGGCTCACATCTTCGTCGGCAGAATGCAGGGCACCCGGCGAACGGAACGCGAGGTGCGAAGTCAATGCCTCGACGCTCTGGCCTGTTGCGCGGCTGACGCCGGGGCAACGCGGATTCTGGTGGAATCCTGCTCGCAGGATAAGCAGGACAAGGCAGCCCTCACCGGCGCCTTGGCACGAGTTGACGCTCTCGATCGGGTCCGAGTCGCTATAGACGCGCCAACCTCTCACGAACTGCTGTGGGCGGCGGACCTCATCGCGTGGGCGTACGGCACGGGCGGCGCGCTACGCAACCTTGTTGCGCCGCTTGTCACAGTCCACACCGTGGTCTGAAAACGCGAGAGCCGGGCGACCTCGCAAAACGTGCGGGCTCCCGGCTCCACTTCCCCGGCTCTTCACCAAGGCATTCTCAACGATACACCCACCGCGCGCAATGACGCTCCGCGGCGACCTGGCTGGCATTCAGCCACATCCGCCACAGCTGCCCCGAATCTCCGACCATGACCACGCGCTGGAAAACGATGGCGCATCCGATATCACGGCGGCGGTGTGGGACGCGCTCGCGGTGCGCAAGTTCGCGCAGGGCTGGCGCCGCAAGCCCGGCCGCCCGCGCACCCCGCGCTAACGCCCAGTTGTCGCTCAGACGCGGACGCAACACCACACCCTTCCCGCGCGGCGACGCCTGAGGCAGATGTGACTGCCCGACGTCCCCGGCGGCGGCTGCGGCATCATGACCGGGTGCCCTACCCGACCCTGGCCGACATCGTCGCCACCCTCGACGTCGACCGCATCGCCGACCAGCACTTCGTGGCCACCCAGCTCGACAATCCCGCCCACCACATCGTCGGCGGGCACATCGCGGCCCAGGCGCTGATGGCGGCGAGCCGGACCGCGCCCGGCCGCACCCCGCACAGCGTGCACGTCTACTACATCCGGCCCGGCGACGCCCGTCGCCCGGTCGACCTGCACGTCGACGTGGCCCGCGACGGCGGCACGCTGTCGACCCGGCAGGTCACCGCCCGCCAGGACGGCCAGATCCTGCTGGAGGCGCTGGCGTCGTTCAGCGCGCCGGTGCCCGCCCCCGACTACCACCAGCCGCTGCCCGACGTGCCCGACCCCGATGCGCTGCCCCCGATGCAGCAGCAGCTGGCCGACTACGCCGACGAACTCGACGGGCACTGGGTGCAGCCGCGCCCGTTCGAGCTGCGCTACGTCGACCCGCCGCCGCGGCTGGCGCTCGAGCTGCCGGCGCCGTCCCCGCGGATCCGGCTGTGGTGGAAGCCCGCCGGCCCGGTACCCGACGACGCCGCGCTGCCCAGCTGCCTGCTGACCTATCTGTCCGGCACCACCATGGTGGAGACCGCGCTGGCGATGCGGCGGGCCACCCCGGTCAGCACGTTCAACGCGCTCATCGACCACGCGCTGTGGTTCCAGCGGCCCATCGACCTGTCGGATTGGGTGCTGTCGGACCAGTTTTCGCCCAGCGGCGTGGCGGGACGCGGCCTGGCGACGTCGACGATGTACAACCGGGCCGGGCAGCTGGTCGCGACCGCGACCCAGGAGCTGTATTTCGGCCGGGGCACCACCTGACCGGGCCGGCCCCGGCGCCAGCGTGCGCAAAATGCCAGCCCCAGCCGGGTGGCGACTACATTTGTGCACGCTCGCGGAAGAAGGACCCCCACGGAAGGCAGACGCGCATGGCCTGGCAACCAGCTGACATCCCCGACCAGCACGGCCGCACCTTCGTGGTGACCGGCGCCAACGGCGGGCTCGGCGAGATCACCACCCGGGTGCTGGCCGGCAAGGGCGCCACCGTGGTGATGGCCTGCCGCAACGTCGCCAAGGCCCAGCCGATCGCCGACGACATCGACGGCGACGTGACGGTGGCCGCCCTGGATCTCGCCGACTTGGCGTCGGTGCGCGAATTCGCCGACCAGCAAACCGGTTTCGACGTGCTGATCAACAACGCCGGGCTGATGAACATCCCGTTTCGCCGCACCGTCGACGGCTTCGAAACCCAGTTCGGGGTCAACCACCTGGGCCACTTCGCGTTGACCGGGCTGCTGCTGGACAAGATCAGCGACCGGGTGGTGACGCTGTCGAGCATCGCGCACCGCCAGACCCCCAAGCTGTGGATCGACGACCTGAACTATGAGCACCGCCGCTACCAGCGCAACCTGGCCTACGCCCAATCCAAGCTGGCCAACCTGATGTTCGCCCGCGAGCTGCAGCGGCGGCTGGCCGCGGCTGGGTCGACCAAACGCTCCTACGCCGTACACCCCGGGGTGTCGGGCACCGACCTGTTCACCAAGACCGAGACGCTGCTGGATCTGGTCGCCAAGCAGGGCGCCCGGCTGGTCGGCCAACCCCCGGAGCGGGCCGCGGAGTCGACGCTGTTCGCCGCGACCATGCCGGACGCCGACCCGACGATCTACTGGGGGCCCAACCGATTACGGCAGACCCGCGGCCCGGTCGAGCCCTGCCCGTCGAGCCGGCTGTCCCGCAATGAGACGCTGTGGCGCCGGCTTTGGGAGGAGTCCGAGAAGCTGACCGGCGTGAGCTACGAGCTGTAGCGGCCGGGGTTACACGTTGACCTGAAAACCCAGGTCGACGTCGCAGGCGGCGCGCCCGCCGCGGATGCCCCAATTCTCCGGCACGCTCTCGCGCAGCAGGATCCGGACGTGGTCGGCGGGGACACCGAGTTCGGCGAGCCGACGCACGATCTCGCCGTAGAGGTTCCGTTTGGCGTCCACCGATCGGCCGGCGAAACAGTCGATGGTCACCAGGGTGTAGCGCTCCGGGTGCGTCAGGTTCGGCGAGTGGGCGAACCGATGCGGCTCGTGGGCGACCAGCCGCACGTTCTTGTCCGCGGCCGGGATCTGGAACGCGGCCACCAGCGCGGCGTGGACCGCATCGATGAGGGCGACTTCTTCGGCGGGCGTGTAGTGGCGGCGAACCTCGATCAGTGAGCTGGGCATGCGGTGGATCGTTGCACACCAGGGGTCGGTGCGTCATCCGAGATTCGTGCGGCGGCGCCGGTCCCCCCGCGTCGTCCCACCGCCACACCGACGCCGGCCGGCCGGTGCCGCGGGCTTGTGCGGTGTCGCCGGTGCGGACCAGCCCGGGGGTGGCGCGCAGGGTGCGGTTGAAGTTGCCGCGGTCGACCGGGCGGCCGTGCAGCGTCTCGGCGGCGGCCAACGCCCGGGTCACCGGGAACCGGTCGCCCAGCAGCGCCCGGGTGAACGGCAGGTCGTGAAACAGCTTGTCGGCCAGGATCACCCGGGTGTCGTGCAGGATCCGGTTGTGGTCGAACGCCAACACCGGCTGGTGGTCGAGGTCGATCCAGGTGACGGCGGGGTCGGCCCAGTCGTCGGCGAGCACCGCGAACATGGCGATCGACAGCGTCGGGCCGCGCGGGTCCCGGTGCGGGGCGTCGAACACCCGCAGCTGCCCCACCGTCCGCACCGCCGACGCCGGGGCGCCCAGCTTGGCGGACAGCGCCCGCTGCGCCGACTCGGTGAGCAGCTCCCCGCGGCCGTGCAGCACTCCCGGCAGCGCCAGCGTGCCCTGCTCGGGGTCCCACGGCCGCGGTCCGACGCCGACGGTGGGCCTCGCGTCGGTGCCCGGAAAGTGCAGCGCGACAACGTCGACCGAGGTCAGCGACAGCTCGCTGGGGGTCACGCCGCCACCGCCAACGCGCGCACCGCCCGATCGGCCCGGTCGGGGCCGTCGGCGCCCAACACCACCGGGGAGCCCAGCGCCCGCTCGACGTAACCGAGAAACCCCTCGACCGACGCCGGGACCGGCCCCAGCACCGGGTCGGCGGTGGCCAGCAGGTCGGTGAGCCGCCGCTGGTAGCCCAGGTCGCGCCACGGCCCGCAGTCGACGCCGGTGAGCGGGCCGGCGGCGGTGCGGTAGCCCACGGCGGCCCGAAGCGGGGCGCGGTCCAGCGCGTCGAGGTGGGTGACGGCCAGCCCGTCCACCCCGCCGCAGGCGGCAATCGCGTAGCGCAGCAACAGCGGATCGAACGCGCCCACCCGAAACGCGCCCTGGTAGGCGCCGGTGCCGTTGTGCGGCTCGGGCAGCAGCGCGCCCAGCGCGGGGTCCTCGGTGGGGAACGGGCCGGCGCCGTGCCGGGTCAGATAGCTGCGGGTGACGCCCAGCACGTAGCCATGCTGCCCGATCTCGGCCAGCATGGCCCGGGCGTGGGACGGCTCCACCGTCGACCAGGTGGTGTGCGGGTGCAGGCCGCGCCATTCGTCGAGCAGCACGCCCTGGGCGCCCTCGAACATCAGCCGGCCCCGGCCGGCCAGCGACCGCAGGTAACCCGGCCCGACAATCTCGACGGTGCCGGCGAATTCGCGGTACATCTCGACCATCGCGTCCAGCGCGGGATAGCGGTGCGGGCTGCCGGCCAGCAACCCGGCGTAGTGCGCGGCCAGCGCGGTCAGCTTGGCGGCAAGCAGGTCGGGGTGGCGGCAGTCGCCGACTGTGGGCGCGTCGTGCTCCAGCGCATACCCGGCGGTCTCCCCGATCCCCTTGCCGCAGGAGCCGTGCCGGGCCGCGCCGCGGGCGTCCTCGCGGGCCCGGTTGGCGGCCACGTGAATCGGGGTGGTCAGCAACGCCGCCGCGTCGACGGCCAGCAACCCCAACGGGTCGGCGACACCCAGCGCGGCGAGGTCGCGGGCCTCGCCGGCCAGCGCGATCGGTTCGACCAGCATGTGTGCGGAGAGGAAGGTCGCGATGCCCGACAACGTGCCGGACCCGAACTGGGAAAACGTGTGGTGCACCTCGCCGACGACGACGTTGTGGGCGGCCTGCGCGCCGCCGTTGAACCGGACCACCGCGGCCACGTCGAGCCCGGCGGCCGGTGAGCACAACCAGTCCACCGTCGCGCCCTTGCCGGCGTCCCCGAACCCCAGGTCCACCACGATCGGGTGCCGGTCGCCGAAGATGTTGTCGGGCATCACAACTCCTTTGCTCAGGTGGCGGTGACGACGTCGTCGTCGCCGTCGAGGTCGGCCGGCAGCGCGGTGGTGCTGACCGTACCGCGGTCGGCGGCCACCCGGGTCAGCGCTTTGCGCACCGACGCGGCTTCGTTGGGCGACCCGACGTCGATCAGGTCGGCCAGCCCCGCACCCAGCTCGACGCTGTCCTCCTCGACGCCGATCGTCAGCGCGATCAGCTCGCACACCGCCGCCGGGTCGTCCAGGCACAGGAAGCGTTCGCCGAGCAGCCCGCGCCAGTGGTCGGCGATCTCGGTGTCGTCGTAGTAGTACGAGGAGCCGGGCAGCACGAAGTACACGTTCCAGCGTCGTTGCAGTTCCCGGTAGATGGAGGCGACGTCGATGTCCTCGGCGACGTCGTCGCCGATCACCGCCCGCACGTGCCGGGCCGCCAGCCGGGGCTTGTTGAGTTCGTCGCCGACGATGAACACATACCCCTTCTTGCCGCGCTTATCCCAGGCGTCGGTGGCGGTGTGCCGGGCCAGGAAGTAGGCGGCCAGCTCGTAGCTTTCCGACTTTTGGCCTCCCCCACCGCCTTCCAGGAACACGGTGCGCAGCTGGTCGTCCATCGCGTTGTCGGCTTCGAACTGGCCGACCTGCAGCGGCACCATGTCGGTGTCGGCGTCGCCGATCGCCCCGAACAGGATCTGCGGGTCGGCGGCGTAGCCCTTGCGCTGCAGCAGGCCGTGCAGCTTGCCCAGCTTCTGCTGCATGATGCGCGGGATGGTGCCCATCGACCCGGTCACGTCGAACAGCACCACCACCGGCAGCGAGTCGGGGTGATCGGCCGAATCCCGGGATTCCCGGTAGGCCACCCCGTGCGGGTCCAGGCCGGGGTCCACCCGCCATTGCGAGCGTGGCAGCGCGCGCAGGTCGTCGGTGTAGGAGAAGTCGGACTGTCCGCGCGCGGCGCGGTAGGTGTGTGCGGCCCGGTAGGTGTCGTCGTCCCAGTAGCCAAATCCCATGTCGGTTACCTCCCTTTCTGGGGCAGCTCGAACGGCCGGAAGCGGCGCTTCCCGTAGAGCCGGTCGAGCAGGTCGTCGAATTCGCCGATCAGGGCGGCCGCGTCGGGGCGGCGCCGCGGCGAGCGCTGTCGACAGCCGCGGCTGAACCGGCGCAGCGGCTCGGGTGCGGCGGGTCCGAGTAGCTGATCCATCAGCGCGTGGACCATGTACACGTCGGATTCGCCGGACACCGGCTCGCCGGCCAGCGCCTCGGGCGGATACAGCCGCTCGTCGGTGCTGGTGCGGGCGGCCAGCCGCTGCCCGGCCCCGGTGGCGAACGACCAGCCGGCCAGCACCACCCCGTGCGCGGCCGGGTGGATGAGGATGTTGGCGGGGGTGAGCGCGCCGTGCACCCAGCCCGCGGCGTGCACGGCGGCCAGCGCCCGCAGCAGCCGGCGGTGCATCCAGGCGTAGTCGCGCGGGTCCAGGCCGTCCGGGTAGGCGGCGGCGACGTCGGCCAGCGTGACGAACCCGTCGAGCAGCGGGGCCAGCACGCTGACCCGGCGGGCGGCGCCGGTGGCGTCGTCGTGGTGGGTGAGCGTGTCGGTGAGCCGGGTCAGATACGGCGGCAGCCAGGTTTCGGCGGCGGCCAGCTCTGCGAGGTCGCGCAGCGCGGCCTGTTCGGCCTCGATCAGCATGTTGGAGCGCGGTTTTCGGGGCAGTTTCAGCATCACCTGGGCGCCGTCGGCGGTGGTGGCGGTGTACAGGTTGGCCACCGAGCCACGCCGGTGCAACGGTCCCAGCCGGTAGCTCTGGCTGCTCGACGCCAGCGTGGTGACTTGGTCGGTGTTCATTGTTTTAGTGTATACGACTAGAACTCTGGTTGGCGACACCGCTTGCGTGCGGCCCGCCCCCGCCGCCGAGCAGACGCAAATTCGCACGCGAAACGCCCGCGCGATGCGATTCTGTGTCTGCTCGCCCGGAGAACAGCTGTCCGGTTAAGTTGTCCGGCAAGCCGCCAACCGCGGCACCAAGCCAAGCCGAGAGTGATCATGCGAGTTGACGGGCGCGATATCCGGGTAACCGGCAGCCTGCTGCAACCCCCGATCCGGCGCACCAACGACATCTTGCGGCTGGCGCTGGCGGCGGTGTTCCTCGCGGTGGTGATCACCAGTTCGCTGGTCACCCGCTACGAGTGGGTGGCGCTGGAACGCTCGGTCTCCCGGATCGTCGGGGTGCTGTCCCCCACCCAGTCCAACCTGGTCTACCTGGCCTACGGCGTGGCCATCCTGGCGTTGCCGTTCATGATCCTGATCGGGCTGCTCGCCGGGCGGCAGTGGAAACTGCTCGGCGCCTACGCGGTGGCCGCGCTGCTGGCGTTTTTGCCGCTGTCGATCACCGGCAAGGGCATCGCCGCGCCGCGCTGGCATTTCGACCTGTCCGAGCGGCTGGCCACCACGCTGGCCCAGTTCCTCGACGACCCGCGCTGGATCGCGATGCTGGCCGCGGTGCTCACCGTGTCCGGGCCGTGGCTGCCGTCGCGGTGGCGGCGCTGGTGGTGGACGCTGCTGCTGGCGTTCGTGCCGATCCATTTGGTGGTGTCGGCGATCGTGCCGGCCCGCTCGCTGCTGGGGTTGACGGTGGGCTGGTTCGTCGGCGCCCTGGTGGTGCTGGTGGTGGGCACCCCGGCGCTGGAGGTGCCGCTGGACGGGGCGGTGCGGGCGCTGGCCGCGCGCGGCTGCGTGGTGTCCGGGCTGACCGTGCTGCGGCCGGCCGGGCGCGGGCCGCTGGTGTTGTCCGGGGCGGCCGACACCCCGGCGCTGATCGAGTTGTACGGGCCGAATCAGCGCAGCGGCGGGGCGCTGCGCCAGCTGTGGCGCAAGCTGCGGCTGCGGGCCACCGAAACCTCGCCGATCCACGCCTCGCTGCACCGGGCCGTCGAGCACCGCGCGCTGATGGCGGTGGCCATCGGGGAGGTGGGCGTGGCCAACACCTCGACGGTGGCGTTGGCCGCCCTGGACCGGGGTTGGACGCTGTATGCGCACAGCCCGCCGCGCGGTCTGCCGATCGCCGAGGGCGTCGACAGCACCCCGGTGGCCGCGGTGTGGGAGTCGCTGCACCGGCTGCACGACCACCGCATCGCCCACGGCGACCTGCGCGCCAAGGAGATCACCGCCGCCGACGACGCCGTGCTGTTCGGCGGGTTCGGCAACGCCGAATACGGCGCCACCGACGCGCAGCTGCAGTCCGATATCGCCCAACTGTTGGTGACGACGTCGGCGCTCTACGACGCGAGGGCGGCGGTGACGGCCGCGATCGACGCGTTCGGCAAGGACACCGTGCTGGCCGCGTCGCGCCGGCTGACCAAAACCGCGGTGCCGGCCCGGGTCCGGGACGCGGTGCCCGACGCCAAAGCCGTCATCGCCGCCGCCCGCGAGGAGGTCAAACGCCAGACCGGCGCCGACCAGATCCAGGCCAAGACGATCACCCGGTTCACCCGCAGCCAGCTGATCCAGTTGGTGCTGCTGGTGGCGCTGGTGTATGTCGCCTACCCGTTTATCAGCGCGGTGCCGACGTTCTTTTCCGAACTGCGGACCGCGAATTGGTGGTGGGCGCTGGTGGGGCTGGCGGTGTCGGCGCTGACCTATGTGGGCGCGGCCGGAGCGTTGTGGGCCTGCGCCAACGGGGCGGTGAGCTTCCGGAACCTGTCGATCATGCAGGTGGCCAACACGTTTGCGGCCACCACCACCCCGGCCGGGGTCGGCGGGTTGGCGCTCTCGACCCGGTTTCTGGTCAAGGGCGGGCTGAGCACGCTGCGGGCCACCGCGGCGGTGGCGTTGCAGCAGTCGGTGCAGGTGATCGTGCACGTCGCGCTGCTGATCATCTTCAGCACCGCCGCCGGCGCGTCGGCCGACCTGTCGCATTTCGTGCCCAGCCCCACCATGCTGTACCTGATCGCCGGGGTGGCGCTGGGGGCGGTCGGCACCTTCCTGCTAGTGCCCAACCTGCGGCGCTGGCTGGCCACCGCGGTGCGGCCCCGGCTGACCGAGGTGTCCAGCGACCTGATCGAGTTGGCCCGCGAGCCGCGGCGGCTGGCGTTGATCGTGCTGGGCGCGGCCGGCACGACTTTGGGTGCGGCGCTGGCGTTGTGGGCCAGCGTGGAGGCGTTCGGCGGCAACACCTCGTTCGTCACCGTCACCGTGGTAACCATGGTCGGCGGCACGCTAGCCTCGGCGGCGCCCACCCCCGGCGGGGTCGGCGCGGTGGAGGCCGCCCTGATCGGTGGGCTGGCCGCCTTCGGCGTGCCCGCGGCGGTGGGGGTGCCGTCGGTGCTGCTGTATCGGGTGCTGACCTGCTGGCTGCCGGTGTTTATCGGGTGGCCGGTGATGCGGTGGTTGACCCGCAGCGAGATGATCTGACCTAGTGCGCGGTGAGGAACGCGGCGAACAGCAGCACGGTGCCGACCACGAACGCGGGGACCACGACGGCGAAGCCCAACGGCCAGCGCTGCCGGGGGAACGCGAACGGCAGCGTCGCCGCGCACACCGCGCCCACGGGCACCGACATCAACGTGCCGAACAGCAAGACGTAGCCGTGCGGATCGCCGGCCGGGTTGGTGTCGAAGCGCGAGCTGAGCACCGCGAACGCCAGCAGCAGCCACAGTAACGCCGCCGCACCGCCCACCACCCCGGTGACGATGCGCACCGCGAGGACGCCCGGGGACTGGCGCGGCGGATACACCCGTTAAGCGTGGCACGGTGTTGCGTGCCGGGCTGCACGAATTTCGGCGCCGGCCGGCTCCATTCACAGTGGCCACAGGAGCCCCTGCGGCGGAGGCATATGGCTGTGCGTCCGCGTCTGAGCGACAATCGGGGTTCCGGGCGCGTGTGGAACGTACCGCCGCGACCGGGCGCTGCTGAGATCGACGTCCATATGGCGCGCAACCCCCCGATTCACGGGTTGACTGGCAATTTTCGCGTCGATTTCAGCAGGGCTAGCCGGCGCCGGCCGCGGCATGGGTGGTGCTGATGCTCGGCTCGACATAGCCGGCGGCGGCGACCGCCTGCCGCACCGCCGCGGCGACCACCGCCGCCCGGTCGTCGGGCACCAGCGCGATCACGCAGCCGCCGAACCCGCCGCCGGTCATCCGGGCCCCCAGCGCGCCGGCGGTCACGGCGGTCGCGGCGATCAGATCGATGTGGTCGGTGGTGATCGCGAAGTCGTCGCGCATCGAGGCATGCGACGCGCTCAGCAGCCGACCGGCGGCCACAAGATCCGAATCGGCCAGCGCCGCCACGAAATCCAGCACTCGCTGATTTTCGGTGAGGATGTGCCGGGCCCGCCGGGCGTCGACCGGGTCTCTGACCCCGCCCAGCACCGCGGCGCCGGCCTGCTGTACGTCGCGCAGCGAGGCCACCCCCAGGTCGGCGGCCGCGCGTTCGCACGACGCCCGCCGCGCCGCGTACTCGCCGCCGACGTGCTGGTGCGCGGCGCGGGAATCGATCAGCAGCAGCACCGCCCCGGTCGGCTGGAACGGAACCGGAGACACGGTGGTGTCGCGAAAGTCGATGAGCAGCGCGGTATCCGGCGCCCCGAACAGCGACGCCAGCTGATCAAGCAACCCGGTGGGTGCCCCCACGTAGTCGTTTTCGGCGCGCTGCGCGATGCGGGCCTGCTCGAGGCGGTCCAGGCGCGTCCCGGTCGCCGCCAGCAACGCGCCCAGCACCGCGCATTCCAGCGCCGCCGACGACGACAGCCCCGACCCGATCGCCACCTCGCTGGTGATCGACAGCGTGCCGCCCGGCACCGGGTGTCCGGCGGCGCGCAGCGCCCAGATCACCCCGGCCACATAGGCCGCCCAGCCGGTCACCGCGCCGGGGGCGGTGTCCAGCGGGAGGCGCACCGTGGCGTCGGCGCGGTCGCTGCGGGCGGTGATCGCGTCGGTGTCGGCGGGGTCGAAGGTGACGGTGGTGCGGGCCGGCAGCGCGATCGGCAACGCGAAACCGCTGTTGTAGTCGGTGTGTTCGCCGATCAGGTTGATCCGACCGGGCGCGGCGTAGCTGATCACAGCTCGCGCAGCCGCGCGGCCACGGCCTCGGGGGTCACGTCGACGATGAAGGCGTCCATCGCCGACTCGGAGGCCGCCAGGTATTTCAACTTGGTGGCGCTGCGCCGAATCGACATCAGCTCGACGTGAAAGTAGCCGTCGGGCTGCGCCGCGGTGTACTGGTGCAGCGCCGCCATGTACGGCAGCGGGGCGTCATACAGCCGGTCGAAGCGGGCCAGCAGCTCCCGGTACATCGCGGTGAACGCGTCCAGCTCCGTGTCGGTCAGCTCGGTCAGGTTGTGCACCATCCGGTTTGGGTACAGGTGCACCTCGACCGGCCAGCGGGCGGCGAACGGCACGAACGCGGTGAACCATTCGTTGCGCAGCACCACCCGGATACCCTCGGTGACCTCGGCGGCCAGCAGGTCGGCAAACAGGTTGTGGCCGTGGCTGGTCCGGTGCGCCCGGGCCTGCTCCAGCATGGCGGCGGTGCGCGGCGTGACATACGGGTAGCCGTAGATCTGGCCGTGCGGATGCGCCAGCGTGACCCCGATCTCCTCGCCGCGGTTCTCGAAGCAGAACACCTGCGCGATGCCGGGTCGGGCCAGCAGGTCGGCGGTGCGGTGCCGCCAGGCGTCCACCACCAGCCGGGCGTGCGCGAGCGGCAGGTCGGCGAACGATCCGGCGTGATCGGCGGAAAAGCAGATCACCTCGCAGCGGCCGGATCCGGGCGCGGCGACGAACCCGTCGCCGTCGGGCGTCGGGACGGCCGCCGCACCGGCCAGGCTGGGGAACCGGTTCTCGAACACCACCACGTCGTAGTCGGCGGCGGGCACCTCGCTGGTCAGCCCGGTCGGCCCCGGGCACAGCGGGCACGCCTCGGCGGGCGGTTTGTAGGTACGGTCTTGGCGCCCGGCGGCGATGATCACCCACTGCCCGGTGGCGCGGTCAAACCGCAGCTGGGTGGGGTCCGCGGGGCGCGGCGGCAGCGGCCGCCGGTCGGCCACCGGTGCCGGGGTGTGGCCGGGCAGCGCGAAAAACAGCAGGTCGCGGCCGTCGGCCAGGGTCCACCGCGTCGGCGCCGTCACGGTCAGGAACCCTAGTGCACCATGAGACGGGGGATGCGAACAGACGAAAGGTGGCGCGGGTGTCCGGTCGCGACGAGGTCGTGGACAACCCCCGCGCCGCTCCGGTGCCGCCCGCGGCCCTGTACGAGCGGGCCCGCAACTGGGCGATCGAATCCGACCCCGGGCTGCTGCGGCTGCAGCTGGCGGCCCGCACCACGATCGCGTTGGGCGTCGCGCTCGGGCTGCTGTACCTGCTGACCCGGGTCACCCACCAGCCGTTGACGGTGGCGCTGCTGGGCGCGGTGATCGCGATGGTGTCGGCGCGCTCGGTCAACGACCCCGATCCGCGGCAACAGAGGATCACCCTGGCGCTGCTGCCGCTGCCGGCTGCCGCCGCGATCACCGCGGCGGCGGTGCTGGCCCCGCACCGCATCGCCGCCGACGCGGTGTTCGTGGTGATCATCTTCGCCGCGGTGTACATCCGCCGGTTCGGCGGCCGCGGGGTGGCGTTGGGGATGGTCGCGTTCATGGCCTACTTCTTCACCCTGTTCTTCCGGGCCGGCACCGCCGAGTTGCCGTGGCTGATCGTGGCCGTCGCGGTCGGCACCCTGTGCAGCTTCGTGATGAGCAGCTACGTGCTGCCCGACCGGCCCGAGCGGGTGTTGCGCCGCACCGTGGCCTCGCTGCGGGCGCGGATGGCCGTCGTCGTCGACACCGCCGCCGACGCGGTGCGCACCGGCCGGTTCGACGAGCGGCGCCGCCACCAGCTGCGGGTACGGGTGGCACGGCTCAACGAGACCGCGCTGATGGTGCACAACCAGATCGAGGACAAGGTCGACCCGGCGTTGGTGTGGCCGGGTGTCGGCGGCGGGGAGCTGGCGCTGCGGCTGTTCGACGCCGAACTGACCGTGGAACGCGTCGCCGCCGCCGCGGCCCGGGCGGCCGCCGTCGACATTCCGGGCCGCGCCGAGCTGGCCGAGGCGCTGGCCCAGCTGGCGTTCGATATGCGCGCGCCGGGATCGGGCGGGTTGCGCCGCGCCGCCGAGCTGGCGCGGTCGGTGCGCGACCTGCCCGACGCCGGTGTCCAGGCCCGCCGGCTGGCGATGGCGATCCTGGACACCGCGGCGGCCGGGTCGGCGATCCGGGCGATGATCGAGCGAGCCGCCGCCGAGGGCGTGGAAGCCGGGGCGCCGCTGGCCGTCGGCGCCGACGCCGAGGAGCAGCCGCGGCGCGGGCTACGGCCGACCACCCGGCAAGCCATCCAGGTCACCATCGCGGCGACGTTGGCGATCGTCGTCGGCGAGCTGGTGTCCCCGGCGCGCTGGTATTGGGCGGTGATCACCGCGTTCGTCACCTTCGCCGGCACCACCTCGTGGGGCGAAACGCTGACCAAGGGCTGGCAGCGGCTGCTGGGCACCGTGCTCGGGGTGCCGTCGGGGGTGCTGGTCGCGACGCTGGTGTCCGGGCACGACGTCGTCGCGCTGGTGCTGATCTTCGTGTGCCTGTTCTGCGCGGTGTACCTGATGAAGGTGGCCTACAGCCTGATGATCTTCTGGATCACCACCATGTTGGCGTTGCTGTACGGGCTGCTCGGCCAATTCAGCGTGGATCTGCTGCTGTTGCGGATCGAGGAGACCGCGATCGGCGCGGTCATCGGGGTGACGGTGGCGCTGCTGGTGCTGCCGACCCGGACCGGCACCTCGATCCGCAACGACGCCCGCGCGTTTTTGACCGCGCTGTCCGAGCTGATCGCCACCTGCGTCGCCGCCCTGGCCGACGACGACGCCACCGCCGGGCTGACCGAACAAGCCCGCGGGCTGGACCGCAAACTCCAGCAGTTCCGGGACACCGCCAAACCGCGCACCGTCGGGGTGGCCGGGCTCGGTGGGCGGCGCAGCATTAAGCGGGGGCTGCGGCTGCTGACCGCCTGCGACCACTACGCGCGTGCCCTGGCCCGCGCCAGCGTTGAAACACCGACGGTGTCAACGGAATTGGCCGACGCCGTCGCCGCCGCGGCCGCCCAGACCCGACGCAATATCGGCGCGCTGGTGGCCACCCTGGATCAGCGGGAGGCGCCCGACGTCATGCCCGCCACCGACCTGCTCGACGCCGTCGACACCCTGGTCGGCCCGGACAGCCGCCGGCTGCTGGGTGCCTCGCACGCGCTGCGCCAGATCGACCGGGCCGTCGTCGACGCCGCCGTGGACCTGGGCGCCGGGCAGATCACGCTGTGGTGACCGCGAAGATGTCGCGGTGCACGGTGCCGGGGCGCGCGGTGGGGTCGACGAACCATTCGCGGGCGAACACCACCCCGAACACCTGCGGCGGCAACCGCAGCAGCAGCCCGAACAGCCGCGCGGCCGGCCCGGTGATCTGGGAGCGGTGCGCGGCGAACGCGTCGCGCTTTTGCCGGGCGAACCGGAACACGTTGATCCGGTGGGTGATGGTCGCCCGCGGCGCGTAGGCGGCGCGGGCGACGTCACGTTCGTAGGGGGCGGGCAGCCGCAGCAGGCGCGCGAGATCGGCGATGCGGCACAGCAATTCGCGCGGCATGGTCGCCTCCAGCAGGCGGGGGGTGGCGGCGATCTCGGCGGCCCGCTTGCCGACGTGGTGCACCTGGACGTGGTCGCGGTGACCGTAGCCGCCGTTGGGTTGGTAGCTGAGCAGCAGGTCGGCGTCCTCGTCGCGCAGGATCGCGGCCAGCCGCTGCGCGGCCTCCTCGCGGTCGGCGCGCCCGAACCGGACCCGCTTCGGCGGGTCGGGATAGAAGTCGGGGCCGTAGCCGCTGTCGGCGTAGCCGAGGCATTCCACCCGGTGCGCGCCGAGAATGCGGGCGCTGGACCGCAATTCATCCAGCCGGTGCGGGGCGTCGCCGTCGTCCATGTGGCCGTCGGTGGCGGTGACGATCACCACCCGATGCCCGGCGGCAGCCGCGCGGGCCAGTGTGCCGCCGGTGAGGATCGCCTCGTCGTCGGGGTGGGCGTGGAATGCGACGACAGTAGCCATGCCATGCAGTATGCCGGTCGGATGGGGGTGTGGGTGGTTCGCCGCCGCGCCGAGGCTGCGGTGGCGGCGTCGAGGCTGCGGTGGCGGCGCCGAGACGGAACTCAGAGCATCGAGGCTGAACTGACGGCGCCCAGCCTGAACTCAGAGCCTGATTTTGGCTGCGATGACGCCCTCACGTCAGTCTCGACGCCACCAGTTCAGGCTCGACGCCCTCACCGCAGGTTCGACGCCCTCACCGCAGTCTCGGCGCCGTCACCGCAGTTTCGAGGCTGGGGCTCGGCCCCGAGAACCCGCCCGGCGACCTTTTGTCGCTGATAGCCGGGCAGTCTCCCCCCAGCGACAATCCGTGACGACTGCGACACCAGAGACACATGTGCCGCAAGCGACATGCAATCGCTCGGTTGCCGGCCTGAACACCCGAGTTGTCGCTCAGACGCGGACGCAACACCACATGCCCCTCTCGCCGGGACAGGTGTGGCAGAAGGGACACCGGGCTCACAGCTCACCCCGGCACCGGCCGCTCCCGATCGCGCGGCGCGCCGGCGAATCCGCCCTACACCCGCTGCGCGGAGACGAACAGGCTGCCCGGCGCCGGGTCTTCCAGGTCGGCGGGCGGGCGGCGACCGTAGCGGGCCATCATCTCGGCGGACGGCTCCACCGACACCTGCCAGCCGCGCCCCGCCAGCCAGTCGCCGACATCGGTGCGCTCCTCGAAGTACCACAGCTCCTCGAAGTCGGGCAGCTCGGTCGCCTCGCTGGACAGCGCCCGGAAGCGTTGCATCAGCGCGCGCTGCCGGGCCCGGATGTCGGGATCCAAGAAGTCCGGCCCGGTGGCCTCGACGGCGATGCGGCTGCCCGCGGCGGTCAACGCCTGCACCCGCTCGAACAGCAGGTCCTGCGCCGCGGCCGGCAGAAACGGCAACAGCCCCTCGGCCAGCCACGCGCTGGGCGCCGACGCGTCGAAGCCGGCCCGCTGCAGCGCCGCCGGCCAGTCCTGGCGCAGGTCCACCGGGACATGCACCAGCCCCGCCTTGGGCTGCGCGCCGTGCGCCCGCAGCGTCGACGCCTTGAACTCCAGCACCTTGGGTTGGTCGAGCTCGTACACCGTCGTGCCGACCGGCCAGTCCAGCCGCCACGCCCGCGCGTCCAGCCCGGCGGCCAGGATCACCACCTGCCGCACCCCGGCACCGCCCGCTGCGGCAAAGAAGTCGTCGAAAAACGCGGTCCGGCAGGCCATGTAGTCGCCCATCGCCCGCATCCGCGCCGGCAGGTCGGGTTCGGCCTCGGCCAGCTCGGCGGGCAGCGCGGTCGGCGCGAACATATTCCAGATGCCCTCCCCGGCGGCGTCCAGGAACACCCGCGCATAGGGGTCGGAGATCAGCGGGTTGGCGCTTTCGGTCTCGGCGGCGCGGGCCGCCGCCACCCCCAGCGCCGTCGCGCCCACGCTTTCGGTGATGTCCCAGCTGTCGTCATCGGTTCGGGCCACGATTCGACGGTACCCGCAGCCGGGGCCGCAGCCGCTGCGGCGGAATCGACGCCCCCGCCGCCAGGTCGTCGATCAGCGCGGCCGCGAAGCCGACCAACCCGGCCACATCGATGCCGTGCCGGGCCGGGCCGGACAGCCGGGCCGTCGCACTGGACAGCAACGCCGTCGCGCCCGTCACATTGCCGCGCTGGATGTGGGTGATGCCGACCGCCAGCTGGGCCAGGCCCTGCCACAAGTCGCGCTCGGAAGAAGGCCCGTTCTTCCACGCCGCCTCCAGCACCTCGTGCGCGTTGAACGCCAACCCCCGGTCCAGCAGGTCCTGGGCGTAGGCCAGGGTTTCGGCCGGCGGCAGCCGCAGGTCGTCGGGGATGCGGGGCACCCCGGCGCTGCCCCGCGGCAGCGGTCGACCCAGCGCGTCCCGCGGGCGCGCGCTGCGCGGGCGGCCCGATTCGTCGCGATCACGCTCGGCCATCCGCCCATCATGGCTCACAGCCGGTCGCGGAATCCCTCGACCAGCGCCAGCAGCCGGGCGTGGTGCGAGCCGGGCCAGTAGATCCGTCCGCAGTCCGCGCAGCGGCTGAATTGGTGGTAGTAGCGCCGGGTCAGCGGCTCCAAGACGTCGGCGACCTCGGCCTTGGCCACCGCGGCCAACACGCCGTTGCAGCACACGCACCGGGTCAACGGCGCCAGCCGCTGGGCCAGGTCCAGCCGCCGCAGGATCTCCAGGGTCTGCTCATCGGGCTGGTCGGCGCGCACGAACAGGCCGTGGGTGATCGCGCGCCGCTTCAGCAGGCCCCGGTCTCGGGTCAGCAGGATCCGCTGCTGAGAAAGGCTGATCTCGGCGAGGGCGGCGTCGTCGGCGTCGTGCGACCACCACACGTCGAACCCGAGCATCCGCAGCAGCCGCGCCAGCCGACCGAGGTTGACGTCGACGACGAACCGCGGGTCGCGCAGCGGCACCGGCCGCAGCCGGGCGATCGCCGCGATGTCGAGCGCCTCGAACATCGGGTAGGCGGCGATGCGGTCGCCGACGGCGGGCCGGTGACCGAACCCGCGCGGCACGCCGTTGACCACGATGAGGTCGATCTCGGTGTGCGGGATGCCCATCGCCTCCAGCACATCCTTGACGGTCTGGTGGTCGCGGAACGGGCGGCGCACCGTCACCCCGCGGGCGTCGGCGCCCAGGAAGTCGTTGAGCTCGGCGTATGCCCGGACCTCCACGTAGCCGGCCATCCCCCATGGTGGCACGGGGAATAGCTCAAGGCGCGGCGATGTTCGAGACGAACATGCCCAAAGCCTTCACCGAAACCGAACGTCAGCAATTTCTCGCCGACAAGCACGTCGCGGTGCTGTCGGTGGCCGCCGAGAACGGCCGGCCGCCGGCCAGCGTCCCGATCTGGTACGACTACACCCCCGGCGGCGACATCCGGATCAACACCGGCGCCGGGAACCGCAAGGCCAAGCTCATCGAGCGGGCCGGCGCGGTGACCCTGGTTGTGCAGCGCGAGGAACTGCCGTACCAGTACGTGATCGTGGAGGGCACCGTCGTCGACGCGGCCTCACCGGCGCCGGCCGAGCTCCGCGAGGCCGTCGCCGTCCGCTACCTCGGCGAGCAGGGTGGGCGCGAGTTCGCCCGGCAGATGGACGGCGCCGCCAGCGTGCTGTTCACCATCCGGCCCGACCGCTGGTTCACCGCCGATTTCTCCGACGACCTGTGAGCGCCGGGCCGTCACCGCGATGACGGCGGCGCCCACCAGGATGACCGCATAGACCACCAGGTACAGGTTGGCCACCACCAGCTTGGGTAGCCAGGTCGGCGGGAACAGGTACAACCCCAGCCGCGGGGTGCGGTCATAGGGGTAGGTGTGCGGCCAGGTGCCCATCACCACGAACACCGCGGCGACCCCCAGCCACCACCACCGGGCGTGCAATGCCCGGTGCACCAGGTAGACCATCAGCGGCACGAACCACACCCAGTGGTGCATCCACGAAAACGGCGACACCGCAGTGGATCCCAGGCCGACGACGGTCACCGCCAGCAGCCGCTCCCCGCCCCGGTACAGCGCCACCGCGATGCCGAGTGCGACGACGGTGACGGCCAGCGCCGCCACCGGCCACCACCACGCCGGCGGGGTGCCGCCGGCCAGCCGGGCCAGCGCGCCGCGCAGCGACTGGTTGGACAGGTGGGTGGTGCGCGCGATCCGGGTCGAGTCGAAAAACGTCCCGGTCCAGAACTTCCACGAATCCCGCGGCAGCACCGCGAAACCCAGCCCGATCGTCGCGGCGACGGTCGCGACCGCGGTCGCCGCGGCCCGCCACCGGCGCAGCGCCAGGTAGTACAGCAAAAAGTAGCCCGGGGTCAGCTTGATGCCGGCCGCCAGCCCCACCCCGACACCGGCCAGCCGGCTGGTGTGCGGCTGCCCGGTGTCCCACAGCACCAGCAACAGCAGCACCAGGTTGATCTGGCCCCAAAACAGGGTGCTGCGCACCGGGTCGAGGAACAGGCAGATCAGCGCCAGCAGCATCGAGACCCCGACCACGCCCCGGCTGATCCGGTAGCCCAGCAGCTGCCAGCACCGCAGCACCGCGGCGACCAGCAGCGCGACGTTGATGCCCATCCAGACGTATTTCTCCGAGCCGTGCGGCAGCAGTTGCATCGGCAGGAAGGTCAGCGCCGCGAACGGGGTGTAGATGTAGTACAGGTGCCCGACCAGCGGCCCGTCGTACAGCGATCCGCCGGCCCGAAACACCTGCTCGGCGCCGACCCGGTACACCTCGAGGTCGATGCCGCCGGCGAACAGCCCGACCCATTTTTTCCACAGCGGGACCGTGGTCACCAGCAGCGTCACCGACGCCGCGGCCCAGGCGGCCAGCACCAGCAGCGCCGGTCGTCGCACCACCAGCGTGCGGTTCGCGCCGCCCATCGTGTGCCCCCCGCTAGGTCGACAGACAGTACTTCGGTGGCGCTTGGTGGCAGGTGCAGGATTCGAACCTGCGTAGGCGTAAGCCGACGGATTTACAGTCCGCTCCCATTGGCCGCTCGGGCAACCTGCCGTATCGCGTTTAGCAGACTACAACGAAGATGTACCCACGATACAAATGGCCACGGCCTTCCGCAGAGCACTGAGAGGGGACCAATAATGGCGGATTCATCGTTCGACGTCGTCAGCAAGGTCGACCGCCAGGAGGTGGACAACGCCTTGAACCAGGCCGCCAAGGAGTTGGCCACCCGGTTCGACTTCCGCGGCACCGACACCTCGATCGCCTGGAAGGGCGAGGAGAACATCGAGCTGACCAGCTCGACCGAGGAGCGGGTCAAGGCCGCGATCGACGTGTTCAAGGAGAAGCTGGTCCGCCGCGACATCTCGATGAAGGCGTTCGACGCCGGCGAGCCGCAGGCCTCCGGCAAGACCTACAAGGTCACCGGCAGCCTCAAGCAGGGCATCGACGCCGAGAACGCCAAGAAGATCACCAAGCTGATCCGCGACGAGGGCCCCAAGGGCGTCAAGACCCAGATCCAGGGCGACGAGGTGCGGGTCAGCTCCAAAAAGCGCGACGACCTGCAGGCCGTGATCGCGTTGCTCAAGGGCGCCGACCTGCCGGTGGCGCTGCAGTTCGTCAACTACCGGTAAGCCGTCCCTGGCCCAATCAACCGGTGGGTGCCTACCCTAGGGTGATAGGCGCCACAGTTGCCGGGAAGCGAGGCTGGGTCATGACGGTGCACGCAGACGTCGACGTCGTCATCATCGGGGCCGGTATCTCCGGTCTCGGCGCGGCCTACCGCATCACCCAACGCAACCCGGACACCCGCTACGTGGTGCTGGAGCGACGCGCCCACATCGGCGGCACCTGGGACCTGTTCCGCTACCCGGGGGTGCGCTCGGATTCGTCCATCTTCACGCTGTGCTTCCCCTACGAGCCGTGGACCCGCAAGGAAGGCGTGGCCGACGGGGCGCACATCCGCGAATACCTGACCGCGACCGCGCACAAATACGGCATCGACCGCCACATCCGGTTCAACAGCTATGTGCGCGCGGCCGATTGGGATTCGACCACCGACACCTGGACGGTCACCGTCGAGCAGGACGGTGCGACGCAGCACTACCGGTCCCGGTTCGTGTTCTTCGGGTCCGGCTACTACAACTACGACGCCGGCTACACCCCGGAGTTCCCCGGCATCGAGCAGTTCGGCGGCACCGTCGTGCATCCGCAGCACTGGCCCGAGCAGCTGGACTACACCGGCAAGAAGATGGTGGTGATCGGGTCCGGAGCCACCGCGGTGTCGCTGATCCCGTCGCTGACCGAGAAGGCCGCCCACGTCACCATGCTGCAGCGCACCCCGACGTATCTGATCTCGGCGTCGAAGTTCAGCCCGTTCGCCGACGCGCTGCGGACGGTGTTGCCGCGCAACTGGGCTCACCCGATCATCCGGATCCGCAACGCGCTGTTCGAGGGCATGATCTGGTTCTTGGCGCGCAAAACCCCGCCGCTGATGAAGTGGCTGCTGCGCCGGCAGGCCGTCAACAACCTGCCGCCCGGCTACGCGGTGGACACCCACTTCAAGCCGCCGTATGACCCGTGGGATCAGCGGCTGTGCCTGATCCCCGACGCCGACCTGTACACCGCGATCAGCGACGGCCGCGCCGCGGTGGTCACCGACCACATCGACCACTTCGACGCCACCGGCATCGCGCTGCGCTCCGGGGCGCACCTGGACGCCGACGTGATCGTCACCGCCACCGGCCTGCAGCTGCAGGCGCTGGGCGGGGTGCGAATCAGCTTGGACGGCACCGAGATCAAGCCGCAGGAGCGGTTCGTCTACAAGGCGCACATGCTCGAAGACGTGCCCAACCTGTTCTGGTGCGTGGGCTACACCAACGCCTCGTGGACGCTGCGCGCCGACATGACCGCCCGGGCCACCGCAAAACTGTTGGCCTACATGCGGACCCGCGGCTACACGCACGCCTACCCGCATCTGGGTGGCGAGCCGATGCCGGAGAAGCCGGCCTGGGACATCCAGGCCGGCTACGTGCAGCGCGCGTTGCATGCGCTGCCGAAGTCGGGCACCCGGCGGCCGTGGAATGTGCGGCAGAACTACTTCGCCGACGCGATCGACTACCGGTTCGACCGCATCGAGGAGGCGATGGTGTTCGGCCGGGCCGCCGACCGGGTCGCCGTCTAGCGCGGGCAGCCTCTAGCGCGAGCAGACGCAAAAGTACCCATTTTGGCGCCCGGGAGGGGGCTTTTGTGTCTGCTCGGCGGACCTACTTGACCATCACCACGGCCGGGGGATGCGCGGGCGGGCCCAGCGGGGTGGGTAGCGGATACATGGTGCCGGTCGCGACGCCGACGAAGTCGCTGAGCAGCCGGTCGTCGCCGACGCTGCGGGTGAACGGCAAGCCGAGCATCGGGCCCCATTGGCCGGTGTTGGCGGGCCACATCTGGCCCAGCGTCGCGGTGGTCGGCACCCCGCCGGGGGCCGCCCGGTCGTTGTAGACCTCCAGCGCCGGGAACGCGCTGACCACGCCACCGAGGCGCGGGGTCGCGGCGCCGGGTTGCACGACCAGTTCCCCCTGCACGCACAGCGTGTTCTTGGCCAGCGTCTCCCCGCCGGGTGAGAACGGGTCGGCCGCCTGATACCGCAGGTACACCGAGCCGTCGCGGCGCTGCGCGACCTTCACCGTCGGGGTGCCGGCCCGGACCTGCCCGGTGGTCAGGTTGACCGACGGGTTCTGCCGCACCACCACCAGCCCGTTTTCGTAGTCGACGTCCACCGACACCCGGGCGCGTTCCGGGCCGGCCGCCGGGTCGAAGCCGCGGTTGTCGCCGGCGTTGTCGTCGAACGGCGGCCAGTGCGACAACGTCGGGTCCTTGACGCTGGCCGACGGGATGAACAGGTTCGCCCGGACCACGCCTTGGCCGGGCACCGGCTGAATGCGGCCCACCACGATGTGCGGTTCGGCGCCGGCGTTCTTGTCCTCATAGCTGTGCGGATCCAGCGCGGCCGCGGTCTCCCAGTCCGCGGCCGACACCGGCGGGCGGCCGAAAACCTCGGTGAACGCGTCGATTTGGTGTTGCAGCCGGGTTTCGGCGTGCTCCGGCGCGCCGGGGATGCTCGGGATGACGGCGTCCCCGTCGGCCATGTTGATCGCGGTGGCCAGCGTGTCGTCGAGGGCGTCGGCGTCGGCCAGCAGCGCGTCGAGGCGGTGCTGCAGGTCCAGCGCGGTGATCAGCGCGTCGACCGGGTTGGTGACGTGGTCGCTGAATTCCACCCGGCTGGTCGACGGGTTCACCACCAGCGCATGCTGGTCGGCTTCGGCGATCAGCGCCCGCAGCCGGGCCTGCAGCGCCTCGATGCCGTCGGCGGCGGTTTTCGCGGCGTGCGCGACGGCCATCGCCTCCTGGCCGTGCGCGTCGAGGTCTTGGCGGGTTTGGCTGATCGACGTCTTGGCGGCGACCGCGGTGTCCCCGCCCCAGTCGTCGAACACGTCGAGGGCGGCCAGCCCGTCGGCCACATCGAAGGCGGCCCGCCCGCGGTCGGTGGCCGCGTGGAACACCGCGCGCACCGATTCGGCGCTCCAGCGCTGCAACTCGGCGACCGATATCCCGTTCCCACTCATGGCGACCCCTGGGCCGGAGTGTGGCAGCGCGGCCGGCCGCCGTCACTTCACCTCGGGCCGGCGGCTGTGCAGCACCGCGCCGGGCTGAAGTGACAGCCCGGCGCGGTCTTGCTATGCAGAAACGGTGTTGCGGGTTTCGGTGGAGCGCCTGGTGACGGCGGCGGTGCAGGTCGGCGGGCACGGCGAGGACCTGGCGACGCGGCACCTGGCCGCCGACAACCGCATCGCGTCGGCGGCGCCCGGGTGGGCCGGGCGCTCGGCCGCCGCGCTGAGCCGCCGGGCGTCGCGCTGGGCGGCGGCGTCGACGACGATGGTGGGCCGGGTCGGCGAGCACGCCACCGACCTGCACACCGGTGCGCTGCGGTTTGCGGCGATGGAGACGACGAACGCGCGGCTGCTGGCGCCGCCGGACGGCTGAGTTCGCCAACTCGCCGTGAGAGGGCCGGGGTCGGCCATAGGGTGATCGCCATGGCACCGAGACAGCGGGAACCGAACGTCGTCGTCCTCGGCGGGGGCTCCTGGGGCACCACCGTCGCGTCGATCTGTGCGCGGCGCGGGCCGACGCTGCAGTGGGTGCGCTCCGCGGAAACCGCCGCCGACATCAACGACAACCACCGCAACAGCCGCTATCTGGGTGACGCGGTGGAGCTGTCCGACACGCTGCGGGCCACCACCGACTTCGCCGAGGCCGCGGCCTGCGCCGACGTCATCGTGATGGGGGTGCCCTCGCACGGCTTCCGCGGGGTGCTCACCGAGCTGGCCGCCGAGCTGCGGGCCTGGGTGCCGGTGGTGTCGCTGGTCAAGGGCCTCGAACAGGGCACCAATATGCGGATGAGCCAGATCGTCGAGGAGGTGCTGCCCGGGCATCCGGCCGGCATCCTGGCCGGCCCCAACATCGCCCGCGAGGTCGGCGAGGGCTACGCCGCCGCCGCGGTGCTGGCGATGCCCGACCAGCACATGGCCGCCAACCTGGCGAACCTGTTCCGCACCAAGCGGTTTCGCACCTACACCACCGATGATGTGGTGGGTGTGGAGATGGCCGGCGCGCTGAAGAACGTGTATGCGATCGCCGTCGGCATGGGCTATTCGCTGGGCATCGGGGAGAACACCCGCGCCATGGTGATGGCCCGCGCGGTGCGCGAGATGGCCAAGCTCGGCGAGGCGATGGGCGGCCAGCGCGACACCTTCGCCGGGCTGGCCGGCATGGGCGATCTGATCGTCACCTGCACCAGCCAGCGCAGCCGCAACCGGCACGTCGGCGAGCAGCTGGGCACCGGCAAGACCATCGACGAGATCATCGCGTCGATGAACCAGGTGGCCGAGGGGGTCAAGGCCGCCAGCGTGGTGATGGAGTTCGCCAACAAGTACGGGCTGAACATGCCGATCGCCCGCGAGGTCGACGCGGTGATCAACCACGGCGCCACCGTCGAGGACGCCTACCGCGGCTTGATCGCCGAAACCCCCGGCCACGAGGTGCACGGCGCCGGGTTCTGATCGGTGTGATCTGAACCGCAAAGATTTGGGTTCTCTATGTGTCACCGCTTGCCGGTTGCCGCACCGTTTGCCCGATAAATAGCCTGGCCCATAGCTATTGGGCGTCGAGCAGCGCACCACCGTGCTCACAGCATCAGTAAAGCCCTGTGTACGAAGTGTTTACGTCGGCGCAACGTCGTAAACCGCAGCGGTAACCGCACGTCGTTACGCTCCGTGTCCAAAGCGAACGTCACCGAACAAGGGAGCGACCGATTCAGCACACCGAGCCATTGGCCAGCCACCCCGTTGACCAAGACCCGGCGCCGTCGCGAACCGAGCGGCTGCGCTCGCTGTGCCGCTACGACCTGCCCGCCTCGGTGGTGGTGTTCTTGGTGGCGCTTCCGCTGTCACTGGGCATCGCGATCGCCTCCGATGCGCCGGTGCTGGCCGGGTTGATCGCCGCCGTGGTCGGCGGCATCCTCGGCGGGCTGATCGGCGGGTCGCCGCTGCAGGTCAGCGGGCCGGCCGCCGGGATGACCGTGATCGTCGCCGACCTGGTCGCCCAGTTCGGTTGGGCGGTGACGTGTTTGATCACGGTGGCGGCGGGGGTGCTGCAGGTGCTGCTGGGGTTGAGCCGGGTGGCGCGGGCCGCGCTGGCGATCTCCCCGGTCGTCGTGCACGCCATGCTGGCCGGGATCGGGATCACCATCGCGCTGCAGCAGGCGCACGTGCTGCTGGGCGGGGAGTCCAAGAGCTCGGCCTGGCATAACGTCATTGGCCTGCCGGATCAGATCGTCGGCGCGCACGGCGGCGGCCTGGTGCTGGGGGTGCTGGTGATCGTCACGCTGATCGCCTGGCGGCGGGTCCCGGCGCCGCTGTCCTACGTGCCCGGGCCGCTGGTCGCCATCGTCGGGGTGACGGCGCTCTCGCTGGTGTTCCCGTTCGACGTGGCCCGGATCACGTTCGACGGGTCGCTGCTGGACGCGCTGGCGCTGCCGGCGCTGCCCGACGGCAACTGGGGCGCGGTGGCCACCGGGGTGCTCACCGTGGCGCTGATCGCCAGCGTGCAAAGCCTGCTGACCGCGGCCGCGTGGACCGGATGCACACCGGGCCACGCACCGACTTCAACCGGGAGCTGATCGGGCAGGGCACCGCCAACATCGCGTCCGGGATGCTGGGCGGGCTGCCGATCGCCGGGGTGATCGTGCGCAGCTCGGCCAACATCAAGGCCGGCGCCAAAACCAGCGCCTCGGCCGTCCTGCACGGGGTATGGATCCTGCTGTTCACCCTGCCGTTCGCGGCGCTGGTCCAAAAGATCCCCACCGCGGCGCTGGCCGGTCTGCTCATCGTCATCGGGATCGAGCTGGTGAACCTGGCGCACATCGAAACCGCCCGGCGCAACGGTGATTTCATGGTGTACCTGGTGACCGTGTCGTGCGTGGTGTTCGTCAACCTGCTGCACGGGGTCCTGGTCGGGCTGCTGCTGGCCATCGCGGTGACCGGGTGGCGGGTGATCCGGGCCAAGATCACCGCCGAGCACATCGGTGACCAGTGGCATGTGACGGTGGCCGGGGCCTGCACCTTCCTGGCGCTGCCCAAGCTGACTCGGGTGCTGGCCGAGATCCCGGCCCGCAGCGCCGTCACCGTCGACATCGCGACCAACTATCTCGATCACGCCGCGCAGCAGGCGATCGACGACTGGCAGCGCCAGCATCGCGGCGCCGGCGGGACGGTCAGTATCCGCCACCGCGATTCACGCCCTGCTTCCCCTGCTGAGCCCGCTTAACGGGCGCAGGCGTCCAGCAGCGCGTCATAGTTGTCCCGGACCCGTTGGGGGGCAATGCCGATCGACGGCGGGTAGACCATGATGTGGTCCAGCACCCCCTCGTAGCGGCGCAGCCCGTCGCGGACCTGCTCGGCGGTGCCGGCCACCCCCATGGTGTCGATCATCTCCTCGGAGACCGCGTCGAACATGGCCGGCAGGTCGCGCCTTCCGAAGGCCTCGCGGATGGCTTGCCCCTCCTTGGTGAAGCCGTTGACGTCGAGCACCGTGTCGTAGGTCTTGACCGAGGCATAGAAAGCGATCTGTTGGGCCAGTTCGCGGCGGGCGATGAGCGGGTCGTCGTGGATGGAACACATGACCATGGAGATGATCTCGACGTCGTCCGGGTTGCGGCCGGCGTGCGCGGCGCCCTTGGCGACGGCGGGTTTGACGATTTCCTCGACGTATTTGGTGGTGAACAGCGGATGGCCGGCCAGCCCGTCGGCGACCCGGCCGGCCGCCTCGCACATCCGGGGTCGCACCCCGGCGGTGACGATCGGGATGTCGCGTTTGGGCGGCGGCACCTGTTCGGTGGGGATCAGGTTCATCTTGTAGAAGCGGCCCTCGTGGCGGATCGGGCCCTCGTGCAGGTTCCAGATGCGCCGCACCAGCGGCACCAGTTCTTCCATCCGCAGCGCCGGCGCGGAGGTGTCTTGCACGCCGTGCCAGTCGCTCATCATCCGTTTGGTGCCGTTGCCGATGCCGAGCACCAGCCGGCCGTTCGACAGCTCGTCGAGATCACGGGCCTCGGTGGCCAGCACCAGCGGGCTGCGCCCGATGCCGTACAGGATGGACGACCCGATCCGGCAGGTTTGGGTGGCGGTGGCCATGGCGGCCATCGAGACGGTGGCCGAGCGGGAATAGAACTCCGAGGCCCACACGGCGTCGAGCCCCTTCTCGTCGGCCTTTTTGGCGTCCTCGGCGAGGGTTTTGAGGTCCGAGCTGAGGATCGCGACACCGTAGGTGCTCATAGGCTATGAGGCTAGTCACTCTGGCCCCACCCGTACCGAATTCCGGACCATGTAGGTGCGCGCGAAACGGATAGCGCCGGCGATATCACCAGTCCAGCAGGCTTGGCGGCGGGCGCTCCGCCAGCTTCAACGCCACCCAGTAATTCATCGACACATTTTGATCGGCGGCCTCGACGGCAAGCCGCGCATGCAACATGGGCGACGTCCGGACCAGGAACTTGCCGCTGAAGGGCCGGTCGGTGATGGGCGTTGGCAGCTTCTCGCCGGCCGCCTCCCGTTCGGCGATGTCTTCGTCGACGAGTTGCTCGATCCCGGCCATCGCCTCCTGCATCGTCCACGCCCAAAACGTCAGCCGCGGCAATTCCAGGCACAGGCCCACGTATTGGTTGCGTTCGCGGGACCATTCCGCGCGGTAGGTGAAGTGGTTCATGCCGGGTAGTAGCGCATGCGCTATCCGTTTCGACAAGCCACATATCCCCAGGATCTGGGGCTGGTGGGGCAGAAATGCTCCGTGGGCCCTGCGCGGCGGGTGGGGCCTGGGTGCCGTGCCGGGGCGGGCGCGACGGGACCGCGCGACGGG